>CAPGBJ010000017.1 GCA_948616425.1 uncultured Oscillospiraceae bacterium | reverse complement strand
TGCGGCTGCCCAGCTTGTCCAGCTCCATATCGTCCCGGCTGGTGATCCGCTGCACTTCTGGCAGGGTGAAAGCAGACAAACGCACAGCAGCCTGCACCAAAATAGACTTTGCGGTTTTGCCAGCGGCTTGCTTGAAAATCTTGTACTGCCGTACCGCGATATGCTCCGGCTGTTCTTCCTCCAGGGCCTCGAAAAGCAGATCAAGAGGGGACTGGAAGTCATCGTCGTCCTCCTTGGCGCTGCCGTACTCAATCATGGTGAGTATCATTTCCATGTTCTGTTCTTCGGGCGGGGCCTCGTGGAGCAGATAGAGCATGAGGGCGCTGTCCAGGGCGGTTTCGGATTTCTCCCAAAATGGGTCTGAATTGGCCGCCTTTTTGGGGGTGGTGTTCTTGATGAAATTGTCAATGAGCCGGAACACATCAGAGTCCTTACGGATGTATTGGAACGGATTGTAGCAGTCGGAGTGCTCCGGGTCTATCAGGTCAAGGACACGCAGGGTATAGCCCTTTTGGAGCAGCAGAGCGCCCACGGAGCGAAGTACCTCGCTTTTGGGGTCTGTGACAATATAACTGGTGTTGGCAAGGTAGAGATTGGGTTTCACCACAAAGCGGGTCTTGCCAGAACCGGAACCGCCCACAATAATTTGCAGCAGATTGCGGCGGTGCTTACGGCTGTCCAGACCCATTTGCAGACGCTGGGTCAGAATGACATTTTTTTCCGGGTCTTTGTCCCTGTATTTACGGTTCAGTTCCCGGACGCTGCCCCAGCGGGCGCTGCCGTGTTCCTCTCCTGGGCGCTTGTTCTCCCGGGTGGAGTAGTACATGAAAATAGCGCAGGCGTAAACTGCCAGCGCACCCAACATAAACGGGATTGTCTGGGCCGTCCATCTTAAAGAAAAAGGGCGCTCCATGGCTTTTGAGAAAGCGCCCATAAAGTCAATAAGATTCATTCCGGCGGTATAAGCCCCGGCGGCGGCCGCGCCCAGCCATACCACCACAAGGGAAAACGCCGCCCATACCGGCGCGGCGTCGTGAAAAGATTTCTTAATTCCTGTCACCTCCTGAAAAATGCGTCCCAAGTTGGGACAGATTAAAGCAGAATGGAAACCGGGTGCTGCCGCACACGGTTCTGGATTTTCCCCATGACTACCAAAATCCCGGCGGGCAGTCCCTGTCAAGGCCCGGCGAAGGCCGGCTCGCGGATTTTTGTGGGCGGCCGCAGGCAGCACGCAAAAATCCGGCCTTGACAGGGGCTGGCCGGTGGGATATCCTCCCCATGGGGGGAAAATCCAAACTGAGGATTTGATTACCGGGCGGGCCTTCTGCTGGGCTGGCGGCTGCCCCTTGTGTGCTGCTGGGGCGCTATCCCCTGCTGGATGGAGCCGCCGATCTTCTTGCTCATGTCCTGCACATAGTCCAGGGCCCGCCGGATATCCTCCGCGCCCCAGCCGTTATAGAGCTCCCGCAGCCCGGACAACTCCGGCATATCCCGCTCTATGCCAAACCGGCGGCACAGGATACGGTATGCTACCTGACACACCTGCTGGATGGTAATAGGGTCATCCGGCCCCCACTTGTGAATGGGATTCCCCTGGCTGTCCCCATAGCCGACGAACATGGCATAATGGATGTCTGTAAATGGATTGCTGACTTCTTCTAAGACAGACACCTCCGGGGCGGTCACGTTCACGTCCATATGGCTGGGACTCTTGATGGCGGCATGGTTGGTAAAGCTCTTGCCGGACGCGTCGGTCTTGAACTCCACGCTGAAGGAGGCCCTTACCGACTGACCCGGCTGGATATCCCCCAGATTGAGCACCAGCCTGCGCCCGTCAAAGCTCCATGCCTCCTTGGACGCCTTTACACTGTTGACAGTAATGGAGTCGTTCAGGAGGGTCATAAGGGAATAGTCCAGGGTATCGGATACTTGTACGCCGCTCCACACCTTGCCGCTGGTG
>CAPGBJ010000016.1 GCA_948616425.1 uncultured Oscillospiraceae bacterium | reverse complement strand
GCGCTGTTTGAAAAATGGAAATGTGTCCAACGGCGAGAAATTTTTTCGCCAGACGAAGCCAATTTGACGCAGGAATACTGGATGTATTTCAAGGAAAATTGGCAAAGCATGGCGGAAAAAGAGCCGGCGTTTGGGCATGTTGACATGTTTCAAACAAGCCCTAGCCTTACCTTCTATATTCAATATCACTCACACGGTCTATAGCGGTCGGTCAGATTCATGGCGGTTATATACTCTCTGTCTGGCCCCCCCTTAGAAGGTTCCCCTCCAGAGAACAAGGAACCCACCAGCGTTTATTTTTTGTCATTAGACAGAAGAAGGCAAAAGTTGACAAAAGTTCCCATTGACTAAACTGGTAAATTATGGTAGACTTGTCCCAGCTCGACCAATATGCTTTGTGCGAGTCTCTCCCCGCACATGGGCGCCCCAAACGGGGCGTCTTTTTTATATCAATAAGGGGGCCGTCCGCAGACGACCCCTTAAATTTTGCACAGATTTACCGGCGTCCTCCGCCGCCCCGGCGGTTTCCGCCCTTCTTCTCAATGTACCGCAGCTCAGACAGCTTACTGTCAGAGGACTGCATAAACTGCTTCAACCGATCCTCGAAGTCGGTAGGCTCTTTGGGGGCCTGATGGACAAAACCCATAGGGCGCGGAGAACTTCCGCCCTGACGGGGCGGCCGCCCTCCTCCGCCCCCCTGGCGCGGACCTCCCCCCTGTCTGGGGGCGCGCTGGGGCGGGGGCTCCACCTGTTTAATGGACAGGTTGATCCGCTTGGCCTGGTCAATTCCAATGATCTTTACCTTGACCTCCTGCCCCTCGTGCAGATGGTCGCTCACCTCATTCACATAGGAATAGGCGATCTCTGAGATATGAACCAGGCCAGACTTCCCCTCTGGCAGGGCCACAAAAGCCCCAAACTTTGTAATTCCCGTCACCTTGCCATCTACGATGGCTCCTACACCTAACTCCATTGAACCGATTTGTCCTCCCTTGTAAATTTAGAACACACAACACGCGGGGATATGCTTGGCCGGACAGCGTTTAAACATTGCGTCTACAGGTTTTTAATTGGCTATGTCCACAAACAGGACCTCGTGCTGTTCCACATAGCCCCGGTCTCGGGCCACCTGTTCCAACATCTCAGGGTCATCGCTGTTTGCGATAGCGTCGGCCAGCTTTCGGTTTTCCAGCCGCTGATCGCTCACCTGACGGGCCAACTCGTCCCGTTCGGCCTGAACGCCCTGAATTTTCCCCCGGAGATCCAGCAGTGCGATGGCCATATAGATCAACATCACCAGCACTACGATTTTTGTCAAAAAACCGGCGCGTTTGAATTCCACGGCCATCCCCCCCTCGCTCCCGGGCGGCCCGACGGCGTGCCGCCTCGTCAAGCTGCCCTGTCAGTTGCTTTATTCTATACCATTTCGCCCCGGAAAGGAAGATGTTTTTCATAATTTTTCTGAATTTTTTTAAAAAGTCTTCCGCCAACCCCAGTGGAAAGGTCAAAATGCCCAATAATGCAGCCGCCAGGTCCGCCCCCAGGTATCCCAGCTTCAGCAGCCACGGGCTGACCGCCCAAAAATAGACCGCTCCTCCCACCAGACAGAAGACAGCCCCATACACCCTGATCTGTCCCCCCCAGGCATCCTGGGACCACAGGAACAGGGCCGCAGTGGCCCCCAGCCAGAACAGCAGGTCCAGCAGAGGCGACAGCAGCGGAATCTTGACCCGTACCCGCAAAATGCGGAACAGGTCGTAAACCACCCCCATGCCTCCCCCCAGCAGCACCGCCTGACACAGCGCCCGGCTCTGCTGGGCCACATCTACCGTCATCCGCCCAGCAGCCGGGCGAGCAGCCCTCCACTCCGGCCTGCGTGGTCCGTCTCATAAAGCAGCGCATTGACTCGGCCTTCTACCTTCAGATCGCCTCCATCCAGAGACAGTTTCTCTATGTGCAGCCCCTCTCCCTGTATTTCCAGACCTCCTTGAGCGGTGGTGAGCAGGATGGTATTCTCGTCAAAGCTCTCCACCTCTTCCACACCAGAAACTACCAGTTGTTCCCGCTCCTCTAGGATAATGTGGTGCCTCATCTCCGGACGAGCCCGGTCGTCCACAAATGCCATATGGATTCCCCCTTTCCCCTCCATTCTATTGAGACAGCCATGCCCCTATGCCACCTTTCCATTAAAATCGTCCAATTCGCACATGGAAATGGCGAGATACTTGGAGTACAATAGAGCTATCACAATACTGGGAGGCCCAGATATGACGAAAGCCATATTTTTTGATATCGACGGGACGCTGGTCAGCTTTCAGACCCACCGCATCTCGCCCCGCCTATTGGACGGACTGCATCGCCTTCATGACAACGGGATTCAATTATTCATCGCCACCGGACGGCACCGCAGCGCCATCGGCCCCGCTGCCGACGTCTTCCCCTTTGACGGCTTCATCACACTCAACGGGCAGTACTGCTTTACCAGGGACCAGGTTCTGCGCAGCAACCCCATCCCGCCAGCACAAATCGCGCAGCTGGTGGACCTGTTGGAGGATACCGCAGCCCCCTGCGTTCTATTGGAAGAAACAGATACCTATACCGTCAACCCCGACCCCCGGACCGAGCTCTTCCCCAATCAGCTGAATATCCCGCTTCCCCCCGTCGCCTCCCCTCGCAGGGCACTGGGCCGGAAAATCTATCAGGCGGTGGCTTTCTTCAGTCAAGAGGAGGAATTGGCCGCCGGCAGCCGGTTCTTCCCCGGTTTAGAGGCCATGCGATGGCACCCGGATTTTGTAGATGTCATCGCCCCTGGCGGCGGCAAGGACCACGGCATGGACGCCATCCTGGCGCACTTTGGTATCAGTCTGGAAGACACCATGGCCTTTGGAGATGGAGAAAATGACCTTCCGATGCTCCGACACGCCCAAATTGGGGTAGCCATGGGCAATGCTGACACATATGTGAAAAGCCAGGCCGACTATGTCACTGGCTCAGTGGATGAGGACGGTATCCTCACCGCTCTGGAGCACTTCGGGCTGTTGTGATGCCCTTTTCTAACGAAATCCCCTGCGGCACACAGGTCCCCTGCCCTGCTGAGTCCTCCAGCTTTACACATTATTCACAAATAGGTATAGCTTTTTCCCCAGGAATGGTGTACAATAGAGACAAGTACTCATATTGCACACATAAAGGAGGCCCCCCATGAAGCTGACATTTTTCGGCGCCGCCCACGCGGTCACTGGCAGTTGCCACTGCCTGGAAGTCAATGGAAAGAAGATTCTCATTGACTGCGGCTTGCAGCAGGGCAAAGACGAACACGACGACAACACATTGGACTTCTCCCCCAACTACATTGACTATGTTTTAGTCACCCACGCCCACATTGACCACTCCGGCCGTATTCCTCTGCTGGTAAAGGAGGGGTTTAACGGCCGCATTCTCACCACCGGCCTGACCGCCCAGCTGCTGTCCGTTATGCTTCGGGACTCCGCTCACATTCAGGAGGGAGACGCTCAGTGGCACAACCAGAAGGGCAAACGGGCCGGTCTGCCCCCGGTGGAACCTCTGTACACTCTGATGGACGCAGAGGAGGCCATCCACATGCTGGAGACGGTGGAGTATGGCTGGCTCTTCGATCTGTGTGAGGGTGTCAAGGTCCGTTTCAGCGACGCAGGCCACTTGCTGGGCTCCTCTGTATTGGAAATCTGGGCCACTGAGAACGGTATTACCAAGAAAATTGTCTTCTCAGGAGATTTGGGCAATGAGGATCAACCGATTATCCGGGACCCCTCTCTGGTAGACAGCGCCGACTATGTGGTGATGGAGTCCACTTACGGCGACCGGAACCACGAGCCCCCGGAGAGCTACACCGGAGCTCTGGCACAGCTGATCGACGACATATTTTCTCAAGGCGGCAATGTGATTATTCCCTCCTTTGCCGTGGGTCGAACGCAGGAACTGCTCTATTTCCTGCGACAGATCAAACGGGATGGCCTGGTAAAATCTCTGCCCAGCTTTAAAGTGGTAGTAGATTCCCCTCTGGCCACCGAGGCCACCAAAATCTACTCCGGCAATTTAAAGGGCTACCTGGATGAGGAGGCCATCGCCATCATCCAGGGCGGCGAAAATCTGTTTACCTTCCCCGGACTCACCCTCACCCAGTCCACCGAGGAATCCCGCGCGCTCAACGACGACCGCACGCCAAAAGTGATTATCTCCGCGTCCGGTATGTGTGACGCCGGACGCATCCGCCACCACCTGAAGCACAACCTGTGGCGCCCTGAATGTGCCGTAGTCTTCGTGGGATATCAGGGGGCAGGAACTCTGGGCCGTCGCCTGCTGGAGGGCGCTAGATCAGTGAAGCTCTTTGGAGAGGAGATCGCTGTCAACGCCCGGGTAGTCAACTTCAAGGGGCTGTCCTCTCACGCTGACCGAGACCACCTCTTAGCGTGGGTCGAGCACTTCTCCCCCAGGCCCCAGCAGGTCTTTGTGGTCCATGGGGATTCGGAGGTCACCGAGTTGTTTGCGCACGATCTGAACCAGCGGGGAATCCCCGCCCACGCCCCCCTCTACGAGGAGGTCTACGACCTGTTGACCAACTGTATGTTGGCCAAAGGTGTGGCGCTGGAGGTCAAAAAGACTGCTGGCAGCGCCAGCGCCCCCTCCCCGGCCTATCTGCGTCTACAGGACGTCTCCAAATCGCTGGCCGACCTGGTCAACCGCAGCCGAGGCCGCTCCAACAAGGATTTGGCCAAACTGGCCGACCAACTCAAACAGGTCATGGAGAAGTGGCAATAACCTTTCAAGAACGGAGACTGTTTCATGGAAATCGACCGCGTAGAACTCAAACATCAGGCCCGAGAGCGCATGGCGCTCACCGACCCCAAATTCTGGGTCGTGGCCCTGACCTATCTGGCCATGACCATCGGGGTCTCATGGCTCATCAGCCTAATCCCTGTCCCTGGCGGGGCTGACCCCGTCCCCCAGAACAACACCTTTCACCTGTTCTTCCAACTGCTGCTGATACTGTACCGGACTGTCGTCAATTTCGGCCTGTGTCTGTGGGCCCTTTGGACCTATCGCCAGCTAGACCCAGGTCTCAACTCTCTGATACAGGGCTTTTCTGTGGCTGGCCGTGTCCTGCTGATGGAAGTAGGAATCTACTTGCGTATTCTGGGCTGGTATTTTCTGATTGCCGTGGGACTGTCTATCCCCATGTTCATCCTGCTGATGGCGCCGATCAATTCTGTGGTGGGTATGATCTTCATTTACCTGTTTGTCGCGGCTCTCTTCCTCTCCCTGATTTCCATCGCCCTGCGATATGCTCTGGCCCCCTACCTGATGGCCGACCGCCCAGACGACGGCCCCTCCGCCCCTATCTACCGCAGTGTTCTGCTCATGCGGGGGTGGAAAATGCAGCTGTTCAAGCTGGAGTTTTCCTATATCGGCTATGAGATCGCCAACCTTCTCTTCTCCATGTTAGTCATACTCTTTTTCCTCAACCAGGCCGGCCTCTTGAGTTCAGAGATCATCCTGTCTGAGGAGTGGCGCGTCCAGTGTCTGGATGTGATTTACTCTACACCCGTGGTAATTCTCAGCACGCTGGTCACTGTGCCAGTATCTCTGTGGCTGCTGCCCTACCGGGCGGTGGCTCGAGCCGGGTTCTATGACGCCAGAATCCTGGCCGCCTCCCAGGAGGAACACAACCCCCAGATGCCCCCGCTGTAAGAAAGGAGACTCCACCTATGACGCAGAGAAACCAGTGGCTGGATTGGGCCGTGGAGCTCCAAGCACTGGCCCAGGCCGGGCTATTCTATGGCCATGACCAGTACGATCTTGAGCGGTATGAGCGCATTCGAGACATTGCCGCGCAGATGATGGCACAACAAGCCGGTCTTCCACTAGAGCAGGTAAAGGATCTGTTCTGCAATGAGTCCGGATACCAAACCCCCAAGCTGGATACCCGTGCCGCCATCTTTCAGGGAGAAAAAATTCTTCTGGTTCAGGAAAACGACGGCCGCTGGTCTCTGCCTGGCGGCTGGGTCGATGTGAATGTCTCTGTGAAAGAGAACGCCATCAAGGAAGTCAAGGAGGAGGCAGGTCTAGACGTCACTGTTGATCTGGTCATTGCCCTACAGGATCGAAACCGGCACAACCAGCCAATATCCGCCTATGGTATCTGCAAGGTTTTCGTCTTGTGCTCGGTGTTGGGCGGATCCTTTCAGCCCAATCTGGAGACGCTGGACAGCCGCTATTTCCCTCTAGACCAATTGCCTGAACTGTCCACAGAGAAAACGACGCAGGAACAAATCCAAATGTGTTTCGACGCCTATCATGCTGATCACTGGGTCACACGGGTGGACTGACAGATCGGGGCATCTGAAGATATTCTATAATAGGTGGAACATTCGTTTGACAGGAAGTATCTTTTGTGCTATAATGTATCAAAAGATTAGGGACAGCGGTCGGAATAAGGCTTCAGGTTATCCCAAAAAGCTGTCATATCAGCGGAATACGGCAACCACCCGACTGTTGAAAGGAGCCGCCTATGGCCAGCTTGACCCGTAAACAACAGCAAATCTATGACTTTATTCTCCTCTTTACCAATGAACATGGCTATCCCCCCTCTGTGCGGGAGATTGGGGCAGCGATGGGGCTAAAGTCCCCCTCCACCGTCCACTTTCACATGAAGGGCCTGGAAGAGGCCGGCGCTATCGTCAAGGCCGAGGGCAAAACCAGAGCCATCTCCCTGCCCCGCACATCCCCCAAGCCGGTGGCAGAGGAGGAAAACAGCCAAGCCAATCAGGTCCCTGTAGTAGGTAATGTAGCTGCTGGCTCTCCCATTCTAGCTCAGGAATGTATCGAAGAGTACCTCACCTTCGACACACAGGGTCTATCCGGTGAACATTTTGCCCTGCGGGTTCGAGGCAATTCTATGCTGGGCGCCGGAATTTTACCCGACGACCTGGTAGTGGTCCACCGCCAACAGGGGGTTCGAAACGGAGAAATTGTGGTGGCACTCTTTGAGGATGAGGCCACGGTAAAAACCTATCAGTACAAAAACGGCCAGGTGTGGTTAATGCCGGAAAACCCTGAATATGAACCTATCGACGGTACTTACGCCGAAATCATTGGTAAGGTAGTGGCCGTAGTGCGGCGATATTAATGATTCACAATGCAAAAACTGGCGCCCCGAATGCTTCGGGGCGCCAGTTTTTCTGTCAGTTCACTCGGCCAGATATTCGATCGAAATAACCTTATCCTCACTCAGGACAAAGTTTAAAGTTGTACCATTCTTGGTGTAGGTAAGAAGTGTGTCAAAACCAGCAGTGCTGTCGCCGTAGGCCGCAGTGACATCGTCGCTAGTCGCGCCGATATAGATCCCCTCCGGGGTAGTCACACTGTCGTCTGTAAGAAGAATGGAATTGACAAAATCCTTCTCCCCTTCAGGTCGAGTGGTAATTACAAAGCCAGAGTAGGTATACGTCTTGTCCAACCCCTCAAAGGCACAGGATTCCGCCTCAAAGTAGGACTGAGGCTCGCCCAGACTGGTGAGGACCTCAGACATATCGTCGTTGATGGACACATTGGTCTCGCCGGTTCGGAAGACATACTCCCCTACTTCGCTGCCGCCGGGCTGGCCAGACTGGCTGGGCTGACCCGACTGACTGGGGGGATTGGACTGGCTGCCGCTGTCGGAGCCCTGTCCCCCCTGCTTATTCTTGTCGCCGCAGGCGGTCAGGGAGAGCGCCAAAGCCAGGGCCAATACAGTATAAAATAGACTTCGTTTCATGATAATTCCATCCTTTCTCAGGCGGTGTTCTCCGCCCTCCACTCCGCCTCAAGCCGTTCCTTTCGGATGGCATAAGCGGAGCTTTTCTCACTCCAGATGCTCTCATAGGGCTCCTGTCCCCGGCGGTCCTCCACTGGACACCGCTCGGTGAGCCAGGCCCCAAACCACCGAGACAACTTCTCCGCCCCGTAGAGGTTGAGGTGCAAACCGCTGTCGTAGGTGTCGGTCTGAAAGTCGATCCCTATCTCCTCAGTCAACTCCAGAAAATTTATGTAGGGCAGATTGCGCTCGGCCGCGTACTCTTCTATCTGTTCTTCCCACTGGTCATACCAATAGGGATACAGGCTGGGCGCCTTAATCAGCACCAGCTGGACGCCGTGGCGGTCGCACAAATCAGCCATCTTATCCAGGTAATCCCAGCAGACCGGAGCAAAACTGTAATCGGCCAAGGGGCGGCCTGGCGGCACATTCTCCGCTGGGCGGACCTGAACATTCATCAAGTATCCGCTGTCAGACAGGATATCCCGATGAAATAGATACGTCAGATCCTCCCCCTTTAATTCGCTCCACCGGGTGTGGTAGCGCAGCAGCGGGAAGAGGTAGGAGAGGAAACTCTCTTCCTCTGTCATAGATGCCTCAATGGCGGCCAGCTTCTGCGGAGAAAGTCTCATTCCATCCAGGTTCAGCCGGTTGTAGGCCTCGCTCTGAGGTTCGCCATATTTCATGGACAGAACATTGAATACCATCACCTTCGGGGTCTCATGCTTCAACGTCTCTTCCATCAAATAGTACGACTGCCAAACTAGCTGCTGGGCACTGCCTCGAATATAGCTGGTAATGCCATACTCCCGCCACAGCAGGTCCGGAGAGAAGTTTTCATAGACCTCACAGTCTCCAATCATGACCACATCGTGGTCTGTTGTCTCCTGGTAGTACTCCGCAATAAGAGCTCCCTCCGGAATTTCACTCATGTATTTGGGCATAAACAGCGCGTTAAGTAGCCACAGCGCCACCCCACACAGGGCGCACCAGAAAGCGGCAGTCCAGATTGCCTTTTTCATCCGCTCCGCCCCCTTAAAATTGGTTATAGATGAACTGGGTGGCGTCAAATCCGATCCCATACACCCCAAAAATCAGGGTAAACAACACCAGCGCCGTACAGCCGGCCCAGGCCAGATGAGGGCTGTGGTCCAGCAGGCGTTCCCGCACCGGCCTGCGCCGCCCCAGCAGACTGCACACCAGCATGGCCCCTGTCCCGGCCGCGGCCACCAGCCAATCCCCTGATCCAATCCCCAGTTCCAGGAAGGAGCCGTCCCACAGGACCTGGGGCCGGAAGTCAGCCACAATGCTGGCCAGCTGGCGGAAGGTGAGCGGCACGTCCCGGTAGACGTCCAGCACCCGAATGGCCCCCATCAGCCAGAAGGTACGCAGTATCTGGACCAGGTCCCAGCCACGACTCCCATCCAGCTGCGGAAAGCGGGCGTGGAATTTTGCATACAGAGGCTCTAACTCCTGGGAAACAATAATCACAACGCCGTTGAGCATACCCCAGACGATAAAATTCCAGCTGGCCCCATGCCACACACCGGTGACAAACCACAAAATCAGACTGCAGGTGTGGACAGAGATGTGTTTCCCAAACCGGCCAAAGCGGTTTCGGCATCTCTGGTGGAGCTTCAAAACAGGCTTAGACACCGACATCGGATAGAACAGGTAATCCCGAAACCAAGTGCCCATGGTGATATGCCAGCGCCGCCAGTATTCGGCCACATTTTTAGAAAAGAAGGGCCGCTGGAAGTTCTCCGTCACCTGAATCCCCAGCATCTGAGCCACACCGATGGTGATGTCAATACCGCCTGTGAAATCGGCATAGAGCTGCACGGCGTAAAGGAAGATCACCGCCAGCACATACACCCCAGAATACTGCTCCGGGTCACCCACCAGCGTACGCAGAGGGATGGCCAGCCGGTCCGCTATGATCAGCTTCTTCGCCAGTCCCCACAGCACCCGCTCCCCTCCCATCGCGATCTGTCGGCAATCCCAGGCATGTTCCTCACACAGGGTGCGGCTCAGGTCGCCGAAACGGCTGATGGGGCCCTGGATCAACTGGGGAAAGAAGGTGACAAACAGGGCAAATTTTCCAAAATTACGCTCCGCCGAACACTTGCCCCAATAGACATCAATGAGATACCCCATGGCCTGGAAGGTATAGAAAGAGATGCCCATAGGCAGCACCAGAGACAGGGTGGGCAGTTGCCCGCCTCCGAAGAGGGACAGCGCCCCATTTACATTACCAATCACAAAGTTGGTGTATTTCACCACCGCCAAAATGCCGAAGTTCACCAACAGGCAGGAGAGCATCCACCGAAATCGAATGGACTTATCCCTGGCTTTCCGGACCTTGCGCTCCTCCTTGGACAGCTCCCCCCTGTGCTCTTTGAACCAGGCACCTTGTTCCCGGGCCAGCTCATCCAGCTTTCGAGCCGTCAGGTAGGTGGTCACTGTGGTAACACTGATATAGATCAGACACCACCAGCCAGCAAAGTAATAGAAAAACAGGCTCCCGGCCAGAAGCAGCTTCCACTGGTACCGCCTGGGAATGGTGTAATACAACAGGAAGAGTACCGCCAAAAAGAGCAAAAACCTAGTCGAAGCAAAGCTCATGATCCTGCGCTTACGCCTCGTCCAGACGCTGGATCATCTCCCACAGAGCCTTAGCAGAGTTAAAATTCTCCGGCACCAAAGCCTCGGGGGGAACCTCTACATCAAAGGCGTCGCTGATCTCCGCCACCAAGGTCACGATGTCGATTGAGTCCAAAATCTGGTCGTCGATGAGGCTCTCACAGGTCTCAAAATCCACATCGGGGTGGATTTCACGCAAAATACACAGCAGTTCTTCCATAACAATTCTCCCTTTTTCAAAAAAACTAAAGGCAAAAAATTTCTCGCTCTGAACTATACTTTTCCCAATTCTCACCTTAATATAGTAAGAAACTAGGCGCTAAACCCCCGCCGGTATTTGTCCGTTGGCCAGGGCCTTGCGGTCAATCTTACCATTAGGGGTCAGGGGCAGCTGCTCCAGCCGCTCCATACGGTTGGGAATCATATACCGGGGCAGGCGGCTCTTCAAAAAGGCGGTCAGCTCTCCGGGTTGGACTTCCCCAGTAAAAAATAGCGTGATGCGGTCCTTCTCTCGGTCAAAAACTGCGCAGGCCGCGGCCACCGACTGGTGGGTCGAGGCAGCCGCCTCAATCTCCTGCAGCTCAATCCGATGGCCCATATGCTTGATCTGGTAGTCCTTTCGAGAGACAAACAACAGCTCCCCCCGGTCATTATACCGCCCCAGATCGCCAGTGCGGTAGATAAGCTCTGGATACGCACTGTTCAGAGGATTCTGAACAAAACACTCCGCCGTCTTCTCCGGCATCCGGTAGTATCCCATGGTAAGACAGGTGCCCCGAATACAGATCTCCCCCACCTCACCGGGCTCCACCAATCGGTCGTCCTCGGTAAGCAGAAGAATACCAGTATTGGGGAAGGGACCGCCAATGGGGATCATCTCTTCAGGACCAAATTCCCGATCCACATGGTAGAAGCAGCTCATTCCCGTGGCTTCCGTCGGCCCATACAAATTTGTGAACTTGGCATCCGGCAAGGCCTCCCGCCACAGGTTAAACTGGCGGATGGGAAAGACCTCGCTGCCAAATGCGATGGTATGCAGATACTGGGGCACCTTCTTTTTCAGGGCCCCCAGTCCGGAGATCATTGTCAGGGCGGACACCACCCAACACACCGTATTGATCCGGTGCTCGTTGAGGTAATCCACCAGCTGCAGAGGAAAGAGAAATAAACTTTTGGGAATCAGGTAGGTGGTAGCTCCAAACTTCAGGGTGGGATACAGCTCCTTCAAGCAGGCGTCGAAGTACAGGGGCGTTTGATTGCCAAAGATTGTTTCTTGGCTGAATCCCAGCGTCTGAGACAGCTGTTCAATGTAGTCGATCACAGAACGATGGCAGGCCACCACACCTTTTGGCACTCCCGTAGACCCGGAGGTGAAAACAATGTACAACGGATCGGTGTCCAACTGCTCAGCCCGGATACGCCCCAGCACGGACTGGTCCGGCTCACAGGCCGCAGCCTCCTCATAGTGGTAGAGTCCACCAGTATAACCCAGGTCTTCTACCGACTGCTTCGTCCTATCATCACACAGGACCGCCCGAGGATGCAAAGTCTGAAAGATCAGTTCGACCCGATATAGAGGCATCTCCTCATCAATGGGCACATAGAAGCAGCCGGAGTACGCCACCCCAAAGAACGCGGCCACCGACTTGGGGTGCTTCTCCATAAAGACTACTACCGGCTCCCGCTTCAGCCCCCTCTGGGCCAGGAAGGTGCCAATCCCCTGGGCAGCCCGAGAGACCTGACCGAAGGTCAGGCCCTCTGTCCCATTGTGAAAGGCAATCTTATCTGGCAGACGGGGGGCGGTGGCCTCCAGATATTCTAAAACATTACGCTGCAAGTGTTTTTTCCCCCTCTCCGCTCTGTTCCTGCTGAGGATTGGGGACTACTTCACCAGTCCCCCCCTCTGGGGTCTGAGACCCGTCTGACGTACCTGCTCCCGGTGCCTGTGAACTGCTGGGATCGCCGCCAGGAAGTTGGGAACTGTCTGACGTGCCTGTCCCCGGCGTCTGGGAGCTGTCCGGCGTATCTGTCCCAGGTGTCTGGGAACTGTCCGGCGTGTCTGTCCCAGGTGTCTGGGAACTGTCCGGTGTGTCTGTCCCCGGCGTCTGGGAGCTGTCCGGCGTGTCCGTTCCCGGTATCTGGGAACTGCTGGGATCACCGCCAGGGAGTTGGGAGCTGTCTGGATTATTTGGATTCGGCTCCTTCTCAGGGGGCACAGTGCTCTCCTCCGGCATCCCTACCGGCCGTACCGGACAGGAGTCATAGTCATAGACATAGTAATTTTTCCGGGAGTTGCGGGCCTGCTCAGTATAGGCCCGCACCTGAGTCTCCGTGATCATAAAGGAGTACAGGGGATAGCCGTTTGGGTGCGGACAGGTGTCGAAATGATACCACCCATCCCCAGTATTCACCAGCTGCCAGTAATGGCGGCTGGTGCCCCCCACTCGGTGCAAATCTACATTGGAGATGCCTGCCCGGGTCAGCAGGGCTTTTGAACAGGCAAAATAGTTGTAGCAGTCCCCTCTGCCCCGGGTAAAGCCTACATAGGCCCCAACAATCCAGCTGGACTTATCGGAGGTACCGACATATTTGATATGCCTGTTCACATAGTCGAAAATTGCCTTAGCTTTCTCCCGTTGGCTCATCCCGGAATGGGTAATCTGCGCTAAAATCTGGTCACACAGCTGATCTACATCCGCCTGCGTAATCTGTTCCAAGGGCACCCCGCTGTTCCCTGTACTGGAGGCAGGGGGGGTATCATTATCATCATCCTGGATATCCTGATCCACCGTGAGGGTCTCAATCACTGTCACCGTAGCGGTCATCTCAGTCTGATTTCCCGCCTCATCCCGGGCAGAATAAACAACCGGATAGTCTCCAGGCGTGGTAAGGTCTACCGCCTCGGCATCCACCTGGAAGGGAATCGGACCATCCACATCGTCTACAGCGGACACCCCGTCTCGGTAAGAGACTGATCCCCCCACGGCCACCGTCAAATCTTGAATTCCCAACAGCTGAGGGGCAACAGTGTCAGGGACCACGTCTCCCTCTCCGGACGAATCGCTCCCAGTTCCCGGCTCCGCCTGGCGGGAAGAGAGGGACCACGCCCCCAAGACCATCAGGCAGAGCGCGGCAACAATCCACACCCAGAGTCTGGGCGTTCCTCCCTTCTTCTGGGGCTCTGGCATCTTCTGCTCTTCCAGTTCCGGTCCTGTATCCACGGCGTCCGACATGCTCTCCACGGCTCCTTGTTATCGCCCTCTCCTTCTAAAAGGAGACGCGCAAAAATACCGCACTCGCGTGCAGCCCCAGTTTCCGCAACAGTATACCATAGATAAATTGGGAAGTCAATTCGTTAAAACGGCAGGAATCGTATCAATTCCTGTATTTTTACCGTATTTTCACACATAGGCCCCAGTTATCCGGCGCCATCTGTGGGGGCGGTCCAATCTGCCGCCCTCCGCCGCAATTTCCAAATAGCACCCTTTTCGTCATACGCACTCCTCTGCGGAGCCGTCAAAGGTTGCGCAGAGGGCTGTCCTGCTTCGGACAGCCCTCCTCTAGAATTATTAACATCAGGCTTTCACAGGCTTCCCCTCGGTCTTGGCAGCCGCTTTGGCCTCCTTGCCCACTTTGGGCGTCTCCACACCTTTGGCGGTGTTGACCGCCTCCACAATGCCCCGGCCCTGGGCCTGCTTGGCGTGCGTCTCCACATCCACCTTATTCCTGGGGCTACGGACCAGACAGCCGGCCCCCTGGACACAGCCGCCCTCGCAGGCCATGCCCTCGATAAAGTTGCCCTCCAGGCGGCCCACCTTCAGCTTCATCAGGGCCACTTCACAGGCCGCAGTGCCGCTGCAGGGGACAGGCTTCAGATCGAACTCAATGTTCTTCTCCTTCAGAGTTTGGGCCACAGCCTCGGACACACCGCCGCTGCGGGCGAAATTGCGGCCGTAGCCACTGGCCTCATCCAGAGCGGCCTCCTCCAGCTTCTCCAGCTCGATATCCCGGGACTGGAACAGGGCAAACAGTTCCTCATAGGTGAGGACACAGTCGATAGCGTTCATGGTGCGCCCCAGCTGGAACTCCTTTTTCTTGGCCACACAGGGACCAATGAAAACCACCTTGGCGTCGGGGTCCTTCTCCTTCAGGTGCAGACCGATCATAACCATAGGAGAGGGGGTGTGAGAGACATATTTATTCAGATCTGGGTGTTTTTTCTTCACATAGCCCACAAAGCCGGGGCAGCAGGAGGAGGTGAGGACCCCCTTCTCCACCAACTCTTCCCCTTCCCGGTCGGCCACCATATCGGCCCCTAATGCCACCTCGGCCACGCCGGAGAAGCCCAGCTGTTTCAGGCCGGCCACCACCTGTCCATAGGTGGCGGGGGTAAACTGTCCGGCGATCGAGGGCGCGATTACCGCATAGGTCTTGTATCCCCAGTGGGTCCCGCCCTGGATCATCTGGATAGCGTCCACAATCCAGGACTTGTCCTGAATGGCGCCGAAGGGGCACTGATATACGCAGTTGCCGCAGGAGATGCACTCGTTGATATCAATAGAGGCCTTCTTATCCGGCCCCATGGAGATCGCCTTGGCGGGACAGCCCTTCTCGCAGGGACGCTGATTCTTCACAATAGCACTGTACTGGCAGGCATTGACACACTTGCCGCAGGTAATACACTTGCTGTGATCAATGCTGGCCCGGTGGTTGACAATCGAGATGGCGTCTTTGGGGCAGGCGTGGACGCAGCGGGTGGCCAGACAGCCCCGGCAGGAGGCGCTCACCGTCATCTCTGTGACAGGACATTCATCACAGGCGATGGGCAGCACTTCTACCACACTGGGGTTCGTCTTGTCGCCCCCCATAGCCATCTTCACACGGCTGTTGATGATAGCCCGTTCCTTGTAGATGCAACAGCGCAGGCTGGCCTCGGGGCCGGGGATAATCTTCTCAGGCACGTCCAGAATGCCGGTTTGAAGCCGGTCCTCCCAGGTCAGACGGGCCACCTCAGTGAGAACAGAGGTCTTCAGCTCTTGAATCTTAGTTTCGAATGTATGCATATGTTCCTCTCCTTCCTCTTATGTGCTGCCCCTTGTCATGCGGCGGTAACACGCAACGGGCTTCTTGCAATTTCAAATATTTCCCCGCATTTTGCAGGATTTCTTTCATTTCGCACCCATTCTACTCCGGGGGCGCATTCCTGTCAAGAGACATTTTACACCATTCCGTCCCCTTTGACCAGCCCCTTTTATCGTTTATTACAGGAGAGTTATGCGGACACACCAAAAATGCGTCCAGTCAAAGCTGTATCTTATTTCTCCCCACTATATCTACAATACTACCCTCTCTCCCAGAAATGGTGCTTTCCATCCTACTCCTCACTATCAAACTATTCTCCCGCCTGGCTGAGGACTTTGGTACTACCAACAGCAGAGCTCCCCTCCCGCGCGGCCGCGCGGGAGGGGAGCTCGAATTCGGCGCTCAGCGGGCGCCCAGCTTAAAGGACGCGCACTCCGTGCCCTCGCACTTGGTGGGAGAACAGTCGCAGCAGCCCACCTTGATGGACTCCAGAGAACAGCAGTTCTGGGCCCCAGAGTGGTAGGCGCAGGTATCTACAGAGCATTTGATGCTGGTGTTGCAGGTCTTGTTTTGATTCATCGTAAAAACCCTCCTTCTTTCGGATGGCCTTATTATGAGAGGAATCACCCTGCGCTATTCCCCTTTTCCCTGGAATTTTTTGGCACGTTTCGAAAGCTTTGGCTGGCGAGGGTTGATGTCCTCGGGCTGGACCTCCACCACCTGGGGGATAAACCGGCTGGCAAATTTGCCCTTTCCCCGGCTTTTTACATAGAAATAGCCGATGAAGGAGAAGACCACCGCCCCAATGAAGTTGACAAAAAGGTCCTTCATCGTATCCAAAATTCCGATATCCAGATAACCGCCCAGCCCCAGGGCAATCTGCCGACCGTCGCCGGTGACTACGATGGTCTCCACAATGTCCTGAATCATCACGCGGCTGTTTCCCCCGGCCGGGTCCAGCATCACCGAGGAAATCGTGTTGACCACCGTATCTTTCTGCATATCCAGCAGGAGAAGCTGGTCCATAGCGCACTCAAAGAACTCCCACAGCACGCCGATGGTCATGGAGAAGCAGAAGGCCACAATGGACATAAACACCGGGGACAGGGACAGCGAAAACTTCTCCGTCCGGTTGAGCATATCCACCAGGGCAAAACCGATGGCGGCACAGAGGAAGCCGTTGATGGTGTGAAGAATGGTATCCCAGCCCCGGAAGGTGGTGTAGAAGGAGCTGATCTCCCCCAAAATTTCCGCGGCAAAGATGAACAGCATAATGATGATCTCCATCGTGTTGGGCAGATCGATCATCAGCGCCCGCTCAAATACCGTGGGCAGCAGGAACAGCACCAATGTCATGCCGCACAGAAACACGCTCTCAAAATCTCCGTTGAAAAACTGTGCTACCATCACGGCAATCACCAGAAAGCGCAACGTGAAGTAGACCACTGCCACCGTCCGTTTCCGCCGCAGCGCCCGGTGGGCATTGGTAAGTACCGCCCGCACCCCTTTTTTCTTCCCTGCCATAAAGACGCCCTCCCATCTCTATAAATTTTATAAAATCTTAACAACATAGAAGTAGTATAGCCCCTCCCGCCCCTAAAGTCAAGGCGGCCCAGTTCCGTCCCTCCTGTCCAGCGGCCTGCCCCGCCAGTCAAGGTCCGCAGGCGAAACGCATAGACTGGGTTGGAGGTGAATTGACATGGACTTACGCAACAGATCCATCACGGTCGGCGAACTGCTGGACAATCCCAGGTCAAAGGCCGTATTCCAGCGCCGCTTTGGTAAATTTATGAAGCACCCTATGGTGGGCGCCGCCCGCTCGCTGTCCCTGGCCCAGCTTCAGGAAATGGCCGCGGTCTACTTACCCCAGAAAACCATTCAAGATACGCTGCGGGAGCTGGAACAGCTGTGATAGCTGGCCCGGGGAGGACGGCCCCTTTTCCATGGCGGCCTGTCCTCCCGGGCACCCCTTTGGCAGTTTGTCCCGCTCCGCAACGAAAAAAAGATCCCATTTCTATCTAGTTATGGGTTGTCATCTGACAGGTTTTAGGATAAAATAGGAGAATAGCAGCTTCCCCCGTCTGCCAGTACGGGAGACCGCTTCATCCCACGATATCGGAGGAAAACGCCATGGAGATCATCAGACAGGAGCGCCATGGCGTTCCTTTTTACGCCTGCGGCGAACCCGCCTGGTCAGGAGCGGCCCACGGCTTCTCCACCCGGCTGGGCGGCGTCTCCCCCGCCCCCTGGAACACACTCAACCTGGGCGCCAGCCGAGGGGACGCCCCGGCCAACATTCGAGAGAATTTTTCCCGCTTTTGTACCGCAGTGGGGACAGACGCCACCGCCCTGGTCAAAAACCACCAGGTCCACAGCGATCTTGTCCGTCCGGTTACCCGGGCCGACACGCTGGGAGATTCCGCCGCCCCCGGCACCTTCGAGGCAGATGGTCTCATCACCGACACCCCCGGGGTGTGCCTGACCATCTTTTCCGGAGACTGCATCCCCATCCTGCTCTATGACCCAACAAGGCGGTGTATCGCCGCCGCCCACGCCGGCTGGCGGGGTACCGCGGCTGGAATCGCGGCCCGGGCGGTCCAGGCCATGACACAAACCTACGGCTCTCACCCAGAACATATCCTGGCCGCCATTGGCCCGGGCATCGGTCCCTGCTGTTTCGAGACCCACGCCGACGTCCCCGACAACCTGCGGGCCGCACTGGGGGAACAGGCCTCCCCCTACATCCGCGCCCGCTCCACCCCAGGAAAATTCTCGGTGGACCTGAAAGAGATTAACGCCCACTGGCTGAGACAGGCCGGCGTTGCCCAATCCCATATCGCCCTGTGTTCCGCCTGCACCGCCTGTCATCTGGACCTCTTCTGGTCCCACCGGGTCCAGGGGGGCAA
This sequence comes from uncultured Oscillospiraceae bacterium, assembly GCA_948616425.1. Classification (GTDB taxonomy): domain Bacteria; phylum Bacillota; class Clostridia; order Oscillospirales; family Oscillospiraceae; genus Lawsonibacter. Next base: position 41,959 of record CAPGBJ010000016.1, on the reverse strand, counting down.
ACGGGGCAGCATGGCCGCAGTCATCCAGCTGGTCTGACACTGTGCTCACCCCCGTTGGACCATGTGATTCTACAACAATCTGCAAAGGAACGGATATGAAACGATATCGTATCTTCGCCCCTCTCCTCGCTTTGCTCCTCTCTCTCGCCGCCTGTCGCCCAGAGACCGGGGTCAACAGCCCAAGCGCCTCTTCCTCCCCCTTGGGCGCGGCCAGCCAGGGGGAACAACAGGCCCCGGAAGCCGCCGCTTTCACCTTGGCCGTCTATCCGGAATTCAGCCTCCACCCGGTTCTGGACGCAAACCGGGCCAATCTCACACTGTCCCCCCTGCTGTACGAGCCCCTCTTCGCCGTGGACAAGGCCTTTCAGGCTCAGCCCGTCCTGTGCCGCAACTATACTGTCAGTGAAGACAAGCTGGTTTGGACCTTTTCCCTGCGCCCTGGAATCACCTTCTCTGACGGCACTCCCCTCACCGGCCGAGAGGTGGCCGACGCACTGGAGTTGGCCCGCACCGCCAAGGGGCGGTATCAGCGGCGGCTGTCCGACATCGTCTCCATCACCGCTCCGGAACAGGCCCCCGACCAAGTTGTGATTACCCTCCGCCAGCCCAACGGCTCTCTCCCCCTCCTGCTGGACATCCCCATCTCCCTGGGCAGCGGGGAACGTCCTGCCGGCACGGGGCCCTATACGCTGTCTGAACAGGGGGACAGTCTGACCCTCATCGCCCGGACCAGCTGGTGGCAGACCGAAAAGGCCCTGCCAGTCCAGACCATCCCGCTCCACCCAGTAGACAAGAGCGACGAACTGATTTACTCCTTCGACGCCGGGGAAATCTCGCTGGTGGATGTGGACCTGATGGCCACTAGCTCCATGGGTTACGGGGGCAACTACCAGACCTGGGACTACGCCACCACCGATTTTCTCTACCTGGGCTTCAACACCCAGAACGGCCTGTGCCGCTCTGCCCAGGTCCGTCAGGCGCTGGCGCTGGCCGCAGACCGGACGACAATCGTGTCTAACATCTACGCCAACCACGCGGTGCCCGCCCTCCTCCCGGTCCATCCAGACAGTCCGCTGTACCATCCAGCCTCCGCCGACGACGCCCCCTCCTACGACCCGGAACGTCTGGTCGCCCTGCTGGAGGGGCTGCGCCTCCAGGGGAAATCCCTTACTCTGCTGGTCAACAACGAGAATGTGAGCAAGGCCGCCGCCGCACAGCGCGTGGCCTATCAGCTGGAGGCCGCGGGACTGGCTGTCACCCTGAATCAGCTGTCTTTTGAGGACTACACCTCCGCGCTGTCCCGCGGGGAGTTCGACCTGTACCTGGGAGAGACCGTATTCACCGCCGATTTCGATTTGGCCCCGCTGCTCTCCTCCTCCGGCGCCCTGAATTACGGCGGCTGGCAGGACGCAGAAACAGATCGCCTGCTGTCCGCCCTCCGCGCCGCCTCCCCCACGGACAAGCCCGACGCCGCGCAGGCCCTGTTCGCCCACCTCAAGGATCAGGTCCCTATCATCCCCATCGCCTTTAAAAACGGCTCCGTCCTCACCCAGTGGGGCCAGCTGTCTGGACTGTCCCCGGTGCGGGGGAATGTGTTTTACAGCATAGAGCAATGGAACATCTCGTAGGGCATGTCCGCAGAATCCCACAGACCGTTGGCAGCGGACGCCTCACGAAGCGTCCCGCCCCAAAATATACAACATGAAAATAGAGGAGAGAAGACCATGAGTGTTTACCGCTGTTATTCCAAGAAAAAAGAGGGCTTTGACGTAGAGGCGCAGGGCTTGTGCAGGCAACTGCGGGAGCAGCTGGGCATTGACGGGCTCCAGTCGGTGGATATCCTAAACCGGTACGACGTGGAGCGGATCGACCGAGAGGTCTACCAGCGGGCCAAGGACATCGTCTTCTCCGAGCCCCAGGTGGATCTGGTCTATGACGAGGACTTCCCCATGCCCCGCATGGCGGGGGCCTTCTTCGCCGTGGAGGCCCTGCCGGGGCAGTTTGACCAGCGGGCCGACTCGGCGGCCCAGTGCATCCAGCTCATGGCCGGGGTGGACCGGCCCCTCGTCGCCTATGCCAAGATGTACTTGCTGTGGGGCGGGCTGTCTCAGGGGGACCTGGACAAGATCAAGGCCTTCCTCATCAACCCGGTGGAGAGCCGGGAGGCCTCCCTGGAGAAGCCCGAGACCCTGGTGCGTGAGCACGCCAGCCCCGACCAGGTGGACACGGTGGCCGGCTTCACCGCCCTGGACGAGGCCGGTCTCACCGCCCTGCTGGACCAGCTTGGGCTGGCCATGGATCTGGACGACCTGAAATTTTTGCAGTCCTACTTCCGGGACGAGGAGAAGAGGGACCCCACCATCACCGAGGTGCGGGTGGTGGACACCTACTGGTCCGACCACTGCCGCCACACCACCTTCTCCACCCACCTGGACAAGATCACCATCGATGACCCCGAGGTGAGGGCGGCCTATGATCGCTACTTGGCCGCCCGGGTAGAAGTCTACGGCGAGGAGCGGGCAGCGGCCCGTCCTCAGACCCTGATGGACATAGCCACCATCGGCACCAAGGTTCTGAAAAAGCGGGGAATGCTCCCTGAACTGGACGAGAGCGAGGAAATCAACGCCTGTTCCATCCACGTCCCCGCGGTTGTGGACGGCGAGACCCAGGACTGGCTGCTCATGTTCAAAAACGAGACCCACAACCACCCCACCGAGATCGAGCCCTTCGGAGGGGCGGCCACCTGCATCGGCGGCTGCATCCGAGACCCCCTGTCCGGTCGGGTGTATGTCCACCAGGCCATGCGCTTTACCGGCGCGGGCGACCCCCGTGTCCCCCTCGCGCAGACGTTAGAGGGAAAGCTGCCTCAGCGAAAACTGTGTCAGACGGCGGCGGCGGGCTACTCCTCCTACGGCAATCAGATCGGCCTGGCCACCGGCCACGTGGCCGAGGTATACCATGAGGGTTACGTCGCCAAGCGGCTGGAGTGCGGCGCGGTGGTGGGCGCGGCCCCCGCGGAGAATGTCCGCCGAGAGCGGCCCGCCCCCGGGGATGTGGTCGTCCTGTTGGGCGGACGCACCGGCCGGGACGGCATCGGCGGGGCCACCGGCTCATCCAAAAGCCACAATAAGAAGTCCCTCGCCACCATGGCCTCCGAGGTCCAGAAGGGCAACGCCCCAGAGGAGCGAAAGATTCAGCGGCTGTTCCGGGACGGCGAGGTCACCCGGCTCATCAAACGGTGCAACGACTTCGGGGCGGGCGGCGTGTCCGTGGCCATCGGAGAGCTGGCTGACGGCCTGGAGATCAATTTGGACGCGGTGCGCAAAAAGTATGACGGCCTGGACGGCACCGAGCTGGCCATCTCCGAGAGCCAGGAGCGGATGGCTGTGGTGGTGGCCCTGGAGGACGAGGCCCAGTTCATCGCCGCCGCCGAAAAGGAAAATCTGGAGGCCTACCGGGTGGCCGTCGTCACCGAGAGCCCCCGCATGGTGATGCGCTGGAAGGGACAGAAGATCGCCGACCTGTCCCGGGCCTTCCTCAACACCAACGGCGCGGTGAAGCACGCGGCGGTGTCTGTGGACAGAAAGGACCGCTCCGCCCTTGGGCAAGAGCCGTTCAAAACCCTGCGGGAGATGGCCTCCAGCCTCAAGTGTGCCTCTCGCCGAGGGCTGACCGAGCGGTTTGACGGCTCCATCGGGGCAGGAAGCGTCCTGATGCCCTTCGGCGGCAGATATCAGGTCACCCCCGCCCAGGCCATGGCGGCCCTGCTGCCCGTCCTGCCGGGACAGGAGACCGACCAGGCCAGCGTCATGGCCTGGGGCTGCGACCCAGACGCCCTGTCCGTAGACCCTTATGTAGGGGCATATCAGGCTGTTACCAACTCCATTGCCAAGCTGGTGGCTGCCGGGGCGGACTATAGAAAGGTATACCTCACCCTTCAGGAGTTCTTTGAGAAGCTCCGGGACGAGCCCGCCCGCTGGGGCAAGCCCGCCGCCGCCCTGCTGGGGGCGCTGGACGCCCAGCTGGACTACGGCGCCGCCGCCATCGGCGGCAAGGACTCCATGTCCGGCTCCTTCCTGGACAGGGACGTGCCCCCCACCCTTATCTCCTTCGCTATCGCCCCCATAAAAGCCGGGGAGGTCATCACCCCCGAGTTCAAGGAGGCGGGGCATCCGGTGTACCTCTTTATTGGCGACGCCACAGCGGAGGGCCAAAAGGCCGCCTGGGAGGAGTTCCACACCCTCTGCAAGGCAGGAAAGGTCAAAGCCGCCTGGGCGGCGGAGAACGGCGAGGCCGAGGCCGTGATGAAGATGTCCTTCGGCAACCGGATTGGCTTTGTCGACAACGAGACCGAGCTGGCCTGGGACCTGCCCAACCCTGGCGGCATTGTGGCCGAGCTCACGGAGGAGCTCCCCGAGGGCCCCTGGGCCTCTCAGATTGGTAAAACCACTGCCGAGCCTGTCATCACCATTGGAGCCGACTGCGCTCCTGTCGATGAGCTCTTAGCCCGCAACGAGGGTGTGCTGGAGGAGGTCTACCCCACCAGGGCGGGGTCCGCCGACACTGTTCAGGCCATCTCCTGGGAGGGGCGCTCCCCCGCCGTCTGTAGGTACAAGGCGGCCCATCCCAAGGCGGTGATCCCCGTGTTCCCCGGTACCAACTGTGAGTATGACACCGCCCGGGCCTGCATCCGCGCCGGCATTGACCCGGAGATTGTGGTGGTACGCAACCTATCCACCCACCTGCTGGCCCAGTCCGCCCAAGCCCTGGAACAGGCCATCCAGGGGGCCCAGATGGTGGTCCTCCCTGGCGGCTTCTCCGGCGGCGACGAGCCCGAGGGCTCGGGCAAGTTTATCGCCTCCTTCCTGCGCAACCCCGCCCTCAGCGACGCCATTATGGACCTGCTCCACCACCGGGACGGACTGATGCTGGGCATCTGCAACGGCTTTCAGGCCCTGGTGAAGCTGGGACTGGTCCCCTTTGGCGAGATCCGCCCCATGGACGAAAATTGCCCCACCCTGACCTACAATCTGATCGGCCGCCACCAGAGCCGGTACGTCACCACCCGGGTGGCCAGCGTGAAGTCCCCCTGGATGCTCAAGTGCCAGGTGGGCGACCTGCACACCATCCCCATCTCCCACGGCGAGGGCCGCTTCGTCGCCCCTGCCCCTGTGATTGCCGACCTGATTGCCCAAGGCCAGGTGGGCACCCAATATGTGGACCAATCGGGCCGGCCCACCATGGACATTCTGGCCAACCCCAACGGCTCTATGGAGGCCATCGAGGGTATCTTCTCCCCTGATGGCCGGGTCTTCGGCAAGATGGGCCACCTGGAGCGCCGGGGCCCCTTCGTGGCGGTCAACATCCCCGGTGAGAAGCACATGCCCCTGTTCGAGAGCGGCGCGGAGTACTTCAAATAAGCCGCCGTGTCCAGAAAAAAGTCCCCCTCCTCCCTGGAGCGGAAAAAGCTCCGGGAGAGGAGGGCGCGGGCCAGTGCGCTGGCCAGACAGTCCAGTGTCAGGGCGGACAAAAAGCAGGCCTGGTGGTGCCAGAAAAAGAAAGGTCCTGCTTATAGCAGCCTCCCCTCCAGCCAGCAGAAGAGACGGGAGCGGGCAGACCAGGAAATCAATTCAACTCAGAAGCCAAAAGACTCCTTTTTCGCGCTTCTTTTGGGCTGCGCTGCCTCGCTGTATCTGTTTGTTTTCAGCTACCAGACTCAGCTTCACCGCTGGTTTCTGGTGGGACCCGAGACCCTTTATCTGCAATATGGATTCTCCAGTACGATTGTGGCCTTTCTCGTGTGCATGTTGAACTTCGGCACTTTTAGCATTGCGTTCAACACCCTGTTTTTCGCACTGCGGGACTGGTTCCAATCCAAAATCGAGTTCCGCCCCTTTTTGTCCCAGCTGAAAGGCGGGCTGCTCCTGATCGCCGCCGGGCTGGCACTCTTTTGGGGGCCGGTCCTGCTCTCCTGCCTCAGCCGGACGGAAGCCAGCTCCGCTGGGGTGTCAACCTACGTCCTGGGCATCCGGACCAGCTGGCACTCCTATGAGGCGTTGGAGGAATCAGAGTTCTATCTCGAAACCTTCGCTGGTGACCGTTTAAGACGTCATACCTACACCACCAGAAACTACGCCCTGCGGTTCCAGGACGGCCATGAGATAACGCTCACAGACTTGGATGAGTACTGTACGGGCCGGGAGCAGTACAAGGAGCTCCACAGCCTTGTGTCCCCCTTCTTTCAGGACTAAAATATTCCTCTCCGGGCCCACACCCGGAGGGGAAAAGAAAAAAGGAAAAATTTTTAAAAAAACGGTTGACAATTGGGGGGGAATCCGCTATACTATCCCTTGCCCTGTTCCAGGGGCGTGACACGGCGGCATAGCTCAGTTGGCTAGAGCACGCGGTTCATACCCGCGGTGTCACTGGTTCAAATCCAGTTGCCGCTACCACTACAAAAAACGGACAGGCGTCCGTTTCCATATAAAAACGGCCCGGTGGTCAAGCGGTTAAGACTCCGCCCTTTCACGGCGGCAACACGGGTTCGAGTCCCGTCCGGGTCACCACCTTTACCCAGCCGTTACACACGGAGGCATAGCTCAGCCGGTAGAGCGCTCGCCTCACACGCGAGAGGTCACAGATTCGAGTTCTGTTGTCTCCACCAGAAAAAGTTCCGAAATCGTTAGGTTTCGGAACTTTTTCTTTTTTTACTTCAAAAAATCTGCAAGTGTCAAAAATGTCCCGCAAATGTCCCGCAACGGTCTCTAAAGAGGAAGATGACGCCGGCTGGTAGCCGTCTCGATATTGTCCGAAAAGACAATCTCTCCCTCATTCTTCACCGCAGTGTGGCAAACATAGACCTTCCCAGCATCAGAATCCACCGCTTCCCATTTCAGACCGTAAATCTCACTGCGGCGTATTCCATAAAAGTCAGTTCCTCCAGTCCATCATATTTTCTGTAGAATTCATATACCCCTACAAAACAGCGATGCAAAGTAGGAAGTATGAATTTTGGAGTTACCACCCGGATTTGAAATGGGAACCTCATTTTAGTGCCGGAACCTGTTGCATCGCAACAGGTTCCGGCGATTTCTTTTCTTCAGGTGTCCTCTACTATATTTTTATGGCTTCACTTCTGTGGCTCACACGGGTTTCGTTTTTTCAAAGCCTATACATCAGGCCAGGCGGAGAATGAGCTGGGAGGCCCCGGCAGAATTAGCCGGCAGCACGACCGGCGAGACACTGATCACCCGCAGGGAGACCCTGTCACCCTTGCTCAGCGGCACTAGGATCGTGCCGGAGAAGTGATTCGCGGCCAGCTGCGGAGTCATGACGGAGGCTTTATTGACCTTATTGTTGATGACGATCTGAGCAGTGCCCACCACCGGTGTGGAGGGATTCAGGTTGTAGGAAATCTGGAAATATCCGTCTATTTTCGAAATAAACTCGCTGCTGGCTTTATCGAAGTCAATCTTTGTGGAGCTCTGCCCGATATTCGGCAACGGCACCGTGACACCTAATAGAGCGTCGCCTAATGGATCGGGGAGGACGGTGCCTCCCGTGTAATTTGAAGCAAAGGTGTGGGTGGCTGTGACGTTAGGGCCGGTGGGACCGGTTGGGCCGGTAGGACCCGTGGGGCCATCCATACCTTGGGAATATCTTCCGGCAGGCCCCGTTGGACCGGTGGGCCCGGCAGGGCCGGTAGCGCCCGTTGCACCGGCAGGGCCAGTGGGACCGGTGGAGCCTGTCGCTCCTGCCGCTCCTGCCGCGCCAGCGGAGCCGGTGGGTCCAGTAGCTCCAGTGGGGCCGGCAGGCCCAGTGGGGCCGGTGGAGCCAGCGGGTCCAGCGGGACCCTGTGCGGGGGTGGTATCCAGCGCGCACTCCATCTTGGATTTGAGGAGGAGCTGGTTCTGCGTGGCGGTTTCCAGCAGATCCTTGACACTCTCATTGGCGTTCAGCACGTCTTTTACGGTAGCGGCGGGGCCGCTGAGGCCGGGCAAAGTGCCAAGGATATATTGCAGCTTTTCGCCCTCGGCGTTCAAGATATGGCTCATTCCTAACTCCTCCATCGCAATGGAGGAAAGGATCTGATTGACTGCGTCTTCCCGCTTGATGGGCGGGTCAATATTGGGAAAACTGGGCAGAGACATAAAATAATCTCCTTTCTAAGTGGGTGCGCACACCAAGAATGTGCCCCTTCAATACCCCTCTTTCAGCAGGATGATACTCAGAGAAGCGCCTGCCAGGGTGACAGTTTGAGCCTTTGGAGAAAGTCCGGGGAGGGGGGACGCGCAGAGCCGGAGCTGGATCTTCTCACCGGCGCCCAAAAGGTGCGTGTAGTGATTCTCAAAGCTGGCAGTCGGAGCCCCAGGGAGAACCGAAGAAGTGGTTCGCCGGACGCCGCCGATCGGCAGTATGGTCCCTACCTGCGCGGGCTGGGTGAGATTCACGCGGTAAGAGAGCAGATAGGTGCCCGCTTTGTTCACCCGAAACTCGGTGTTCTCCGGGTTGGCAGTAATATCTGCGGACGTGACTTGGGCGTCAGGCAGAGGGATCGGAACACCGGAATAGGCCGGCACGTTGATGTCAGGCCCTTGGGTGTTGGCGGCGAAGAATGCGGTAGCTGTGGGGTTGGGGCCGGTGGCCCCGGTGGGTCCAGCGGCTCCCGTGGGACCAGTGGCGCCATTGCGAGCCACGCCTTCTGCGGTGGCACCCCGCGGACCTGCGGCCCCGGTGGGTCCGGCCGCGCCCGCAGCCCCGGTGGGGCCAGTGGGGCCGTCCGCTCCGGTGGCCCCGGCAGCTCCGGCAGGGCCGGCAGGGCCGTCCGCTCCGGTGGCCCCAACAGCTCCGTCAGGGCCGGTGGGGCCAGCAGGGCCGGCAGGGCCGGCGGGTCCGGGCATGGTGGGAGCCTTCAAGGCCGCGTCCAGCTTGGCAGACAGCATCATCTGCTGCTCAATGACGCCGGACAGCGTGTCCTTTACGCTCTGGTTGACCCGGAGCACCTCATCCTGCGAGGCCGCCTCATCCAGACCGGGCAGGGTCCCCAGGACGTATTGCAGATTTTCGCCCTGGGTGTTGAGAATGTGGCTCAAGCTCAACTCCTCGGCGGCGATGGAAGCGATAATTTCGTTCAGACTCCCCTCGCGGCTCAGAGGAGGATCGTTTTTGGGAAATGTGGGCATTGACATAAAGCGTTCCTCCTTAACTCAACCGAACGATTCTCAGGGACGCCCCCACGGGGGCGGGCAGCAGCACAGTACCAAGGGGATTATTGAAGATCTGCAAGGAAATTTCGTCGTTATCGCTCAAACGCAGCAGGACCTCGTTGAAAAGCCGGCTCAGGGCCAATGTCGCGATCCCCCCCATAGTGGATGCTTCCCTGGGCTCGCCGTTGACCAGCAGCCGGGCTCCGGCGGTCAGGGCCTTGTCGGTATTGAGGATATACCCGACCTGATAGACCCCGCCGGCCTTCACGGTGAACTTGGTGTTGTCCGGGCTGATGGTGATGCCCTTGCCCTTCACCTGGTCATTGGGCAGAGGCACCAGGCCATTCAAAGGGATGGCGGCCGTGTCGGTGTTAGTGGCATAGGCAAAATCGATGATAATGGGGCCGGTGGGGCCGGTAGGACCGGTGGGGCCCGTGGGGCCGTCCGCGCCGATCAGATCTGGTCCGGTAGGGCCTGTTGGCCCTGTCGCGCCGGTGGGGCCGGTGGGACCTGTTGGACCGGCAGGGCCGGTGGAGCCAGTGGCGCCAGCGGCTCCGGTGGCTCCGGTGGGACCGGCAGCGCCAGTAGCACCAGTGGCTCCGGCAGCTCCGGCGGGGCCGGCTAGGCCGGTAGGGCCGGCAGGCCCCTGCATGGAAGATGCCTCCAGTGCCCCCTGCATTTTGGACTTCAGGAAGAGCTGATTTTGCACAGCGGTCTTCAGCAGGTCCCGGACACTCTCGTTAGCGGACAGCACATCTTCCACGGTAGCGGCAGGACCGCTGAGGCCGGGCAGGGTGCCGAGGATATATTGCAGCTTCTCGCCCTCAGCGTTGAGGATGTTACTCAGGCCGAGTTCCTCCATGGCGATGGAGGAGAGAATCTGATTGACTGCGTTCTCCCGCTGGATAGGCGGGTCAATGTTGGGAAAGCTGGGCAGAGACATAAAACAATCTCCTTTCTGAATGAGGGCGCGCACCAGGAACGCGCCGGCACAACAGCGGGAAAGGCTCCTTACCAGTGCGGCCCTCGGAACAGTTTATGTGTCTGCTGGCTGGCGGGTTCTTTCTGGAACCCCTCTGCTCAATTTGTCATAGACTGGACCCCGAGCTTTTGGAATTTTGATGTATAAGCTATTTTCTTGATTATTCAGGACTTGAACAACTCCTATTGTGAATTGAGGGATTTCCTGCTATAATGTCTAGGTGATGAAAATGATTTTTGTATGCGACAAGTGCCGCTTTATCTTCAGCCGCACTGTTGAGCCAGAACCGTGTCCCGACTGCGGGAAATACACTGTCCATGAGGCCAGCGAGGTGGAGCGACAGGAGTATGAGAAACACTTGAAAGAGTTCCAGGGGGATGGAAATGGCTGAATACTCGCAACGTAGACGTATCACGCAGTACATACAGGATACCTTCGGAACAGAGGCGGAATATCTTTGGGCAGACAGTCCAGGCAACGCAGTATTCCGCCATCCTGCCAGTAAGAAGTGGTATGCCGCCATGATGCACGTTCTCCCGGAAAAGCTGGGGCTGCCAAGTGGCGAAGCCCTGGATGTAATGGACATAAAATGCGATGCCATCATGATTGGTTCCCTTCTCTCGGCGAAAGGTTTTTTCCCAGCATACCACATGAATAAAAACCATTGGATCTCCATTGTTCTGGACGACTCCGTTTCCGATGACCAAATTATCCCACTGCTGGAATTGAGCTATGACAGCGTTGCCCCTAAACGCAAGAAAAAGCAAACTCAGCCAGCGGAGGTATAGACAGTCTGGGAGATTTCAACGATGTGCCGGGCGAAGCAGGCCAGGAGCAGCTGCTCCCGGCGCAGGACAGTGAGGTCAGGTTCTATGTTCAATGTTTATCACCTCATATATTGGTATTTTCAATGTGGCATAGTCGTATTTAAAGAAGGGGCTGAATTGTATGGATGAACTGAGAAAACTGAAGGCGGTAGCTGTTGAATTTTCTTCTGGAAAGGATGTGATGAATGCTTAAAATTGGAGGTAATATAGTTGTTAAACATACCAAATCCAGATGAGATTTTCCCTAACGAGTTCAAAACTTCGTGCTTTATTAAAAATGTGATTACTGCCCCCAACATTATTGCGGGCGACTATACCTATTACGACGATTCCGTTGACCCGACAGGTTTTGAGAAAAACAATGTTCTGTTCAATTACCCGGAGTTTGGTGACCGGCTGATCATCGGCAAGTTTTGTTCGATTGCTTCTGGCACCAGGTTTATTATGGGGCCCGCAAATCACCGAATCAGCAGCGTCACCACCTATCCGTTTCAGGTGTTTGGTGGCCTATGGAGTGAAAACACTCCACCCCATCTCTCCCAACTCCCGCATAAAGGGGATACCGTGATTGGCAATGATGTATGGATTGGACAGGAAAGCGTCATCATGCCGGGAGTTAAGATTGGTGATGGATCTATCGTTGCCGCCTATTCTGTAATCGTGAAGGACGTTCCGCCGTATAGCGTAGTTGGCGGCAATCCGGCTCGGTTTATCAAGAGACGTTTTGACGATGAATTGATTGAACTGCTTCTCAAATTAAAGTGGTGGGATTTTGATGGAGAGGCGTTGGTAAAAATACTGCCCCTGCTGTGTGATCCCGACCTGGAGCGTGTCAAACTAGCTTTTAGAGGAATGATAACTGAGTAGGATGTATTGAGGGACGGTCCTTTCGGGCCGTCCCTCTTTTGATTTAGTAGCCTGTTTTGGGGAGCGTGGGAATAACTGTGTTAGTCAGTTTACGCACTACCGTGACCCAACTGTCCTGCCCGGTCTGCCATGTTCCCTGGTATTTGCCGCCCATATCAGCCTGATTGATGATCTGATAGCCGTTGGCGATAGTGCCCAGAACCTGAACCGTCAGCGTGGGATTGACAACCGACTGGAAGACCACTGGCACTTTCCCAAAGTCCAAATAAATGTCCGTGACATACTCGCCGGCCTGCATGGGGATGGCGTTCAGCGAGAACGAATAGTTGCTGCTGGTAATCAGGTTGGACGCCAGCACCTGGTAGGTTCCGGACTAGTTGGTTTTGTAGAGGATACGGTAATTCAGCCGGGCGCTGTAGGTGCCCGTTGTGAATACCGTAGCCCGGGCCGCGTCGGTGGGAATGCGGTCGTGCCAGTAAAATTCACTGAGCGGCACATTGCTGGTGTTGGCGATGGTGAAATCATACCGCATCTGGCTCCCGGCCAGTACCTCGGCGTTACCCCGTTTGGTGATGGTCACGCCCAGGCTGGAGGGCTTGTCGTAGTCGCTCACCTTGATAATCTGCCCGGAGTATTCCAAGGTTTCGTCAAAGGTCTTTCCACTAAGCTGCCAATAGGCAGGGGCAGTCACCTCTATGATTTTGTAGCGGCCCAGCGGCAGAGGCTTGGACGCGGCCATTCCCCGGGCGTTGGTGGTGATGTAGTCCACGACCCGGCCGCTGCGGGCTTCGCTGATCTCATAGACCGCGCCCTGGAGCGGAGCTCCGGCTGGTGTGCCGGTGACCTCGTTATACTTGGCGGCGTACTTGCAAACTTGGATCTGGCCTGTGATGGGGGTGTTTTCCCATTAAACTTCAACCGTCTTGCCAAGCTGGACATAGACGGTCTTGTACTCCTTATCCAGCTCATAGCCGGGTGCTGCCTCCAATTCGCGGATATATAGCCGGCCTTTACCCTGTACGGTCAAATCGTCGATGTAGATGTATCCCTGGTCATCCGTGGAGTATTCCCCGATGGGATTCTTGTCGGAATCATAAACCAGGAACTTCACATCGCAAATTCCCAGGCCGGTCACACTGTCAATCTTGTGGAGGATGATCCCGCTAAAGGGGGCGTTGGTCACGGTCAGAGTGGTCGTCTTGCCGTCCTGGATGGTGAAGTAGTGAGGGGAGCTTAAACCCCTCAGCTGCCTCGACCTCCACGCAGTAGTAATCGCCTGCATCCAGGGGGACATGGACCCTGCCCCGGTCCCCAGTGGTCACAGTGTCCACCAGAGCGCCGTCCATCTTCCGAATTTCAAAGGTGACGCCCTTGATGCGCTGGGACTTGTCCGCCTCCGAGACTCTGATCAGCTCTAGCCCACCCTCGCTCTTATTGATAAAGGTGAGTGTCTGGCCGCCAATGCCACCCTTGATTTCAATGCTCTTGGGGGTGGGGTCCAGGACGTAATTGGAGGGGACCCTGGTTTCCACCACTACGACAGTGGAATTGGGGATAAGGCCGGTTACGGTCACAGTCCCATCCGCCCCGGTGGTATAGCGGCCCAGGACTGTTCCGTTGCCGTCCTTCAAGGTGATCTCAGTGTTGGGTACGGGTTTCCCATTGGTTGCGTCCAGCTTCCGGATCGTGAGAGAGCACAGAGGTTCATTGAGGAACACCAAAGTCTGAGTGTCCATCGGATTGACTGTGACTGTCTGGGTGTCGCCGTTGGGTCCGATGACCACATTGGTGCTGGGGTTATCCATAACATAGCCGTCTGGAGCCTTGATTTCCGAAATTATATATGCCGCCGGCGACCAGCTCCACCTCCTGATAGCTGGCGTCCAGGATGTGCCCTTCATCGCCGGTGTCCACCTCCACGGCCCGGAGGTTCCGGGCTCAATGCCGGTCAGTAAGATTTCACCTTGGCCTTTTGTCTCATACCAGCCGATGGAAGTCCCCTTGCAGAAAATTTCAAAGGTGACCCCATTCATGGGCTGGTGGCTCTGCCGGTCATACTTCACAAGGCGGAGTCCTACTTTTGCCAGATTTTTGAATACCAAAGGCCCGGCGGGGATTGGGTTTCCGTCCGCATCCAGCTCCAGCTTGATCTGCTGGACCTCGCTGGTGGGCTCGTAATTGGGGGGCGGTATGATCTCAGTTACGGCGTACTCACCGGGCTTGATGTACTTGCCCGCCGTTTCCGTAGGGTCCCACCACTGGATGGCCTCCAGTTCGCCGGAAGCGTTGGTGTCAAACTCATAGACCCCGTTCACCACAGAGCTGAACTTGAATGTGGCGGGGCCGACGCCCTTATTGGTGTTGGCGTCCCGTTTGAACAGGATCGCCTTGCCGGGAGTAGGTTCATCAGTGGGTGTCGGAGGCGGGGGCGGCTCCGTCCCATTGGTAAAGGTGGCCTTGGCAATACTGCTGGTGGTGGTGAACTTTTTCGCTGTCATATCAGCAACGCCGCCTGTGCCAGTAATACTGGTCAGCTTGGAGGAATCATCCTCTGTCACCTCGCAGCGGAAAGAGGGGTCAGCTACAAAATCAATAAGGATTGTTTCATCAGCCTTCAGCGTAAATTTCAGGCCATTTGCGGTCTCTGTTACAGACTTAGTAGCTGTGTAATTGGTGGGAGAACTAGATGTATAGGTTACAGTAAAACTCCATTCCTGACCAGCCGGGATTCCGGTACTCGTTTTCTTTGTCACTTCCAGGGAAGGGGTGGTAGGCTCTGTACGTTCAAAATTGAAGGGACTGAAAATATGGAGACCGAAGGAACGGCGTTCTGAGAAAATAGTATCCCGGATGGGCCGCGGATACTGGATGGTATCCACATAGCTGTCTGTCTCTCTGAAACCGTTGGTGGAGTGCAGTTCCTCTCCAGTAGGAGTACCATCCTCATTAAGCGGGTATTCGAGGTACTGGTTGTCCTTGCCCAGCCGCATCCAACGGGCCATATTGACCATTGTGGACGCCTGGTCCCAAATCAAATTGCCTTTAACCTGGGACTCGCTATTGTAAATGGAATAGGCCATCATCTCACGCAGGGTGTAGGCCCGGCGTACACCGTCAGGATCACGGAACACGCCGCCTGTCTCTACGATGACACGGTACTTGGTGCGCAGGTTGCCGTTCGCGTCATGGACATACTCAGACCACTTCTCCATGGCCTCATCCTTGTTCCACCCGGCGATATCGCCACCTGCGCCGTTATCACTCTCGCTCAGGCGGTTCAGTAGATAGAGAAAAGCATCGTTGGCTTTGTAGACCTT
Source organism: uncultured Oscillospiraceae bacterium (assembly GCA_948616425.1). Lineage (GTDB taxonomy): Bacteria > Bacillota > Clostridia > Oscillospirales > Oscillospiraceae > Lawsonibacter. The sequence goes on along the minus strand of CAPGBJ010000016.1, from coordinate 26,760 downwards.
GTAGAGGTTGCCAGGGGTAACGGACTCGGCATCAGTGCCCCACATGGAGGTGTAGTCACCATCCCTCCACCCACTGGACCAGCTGGAGGAATTGCAGTGGAACATCTGCTCCTTCTGCTGGTCAGTGATGCCGCTCTCCACCTGGAACTCGTCAGCAGTGGTTACCCAGCGTTTGTTGTGGCCGCTGGTTGCTTCATAAGAATACACGCCATGCGCTACAGACGAGCCAGCCATCAGTTGAGCGGGATCTGCACCCACGCTGTTATAGCGTACCGCCTGGGAGTTGTACCAGGTAACCTTGCTCCGGCATTCATCGGCGGACCAGCCATTGCTCCAAACCACGTTGAGCGGAGTTCCAACGACATGCCATATGTTGTAGTCGTTGGTATTGAGGTCGGTGACAACACCATTCGGAAATTCAATCAGCGTGAAGCGCAAGAAGGTGCGCTCCGGGTCAGTAGACCAGTCCACATTGGATGTGCTGGGCTTCTTACCGCCGGGGCTGCCTGGGTTATAGGCGCCAACGCCTCCAGTGGGATCACTGGCACTGATCTTGGAGGGGACACGTTTGACCGTCTGTGGGCAGAACATAGTCAGCGTCACGCTGGGGTCCGCGCTGTAGGCCCGGTCAACGGAGAGAAGCAGGTCATAGCTGAGGTCGCTCAGGCTGTTGTCCGCCGCTTCATACTCTGTCCAGGCGTCGAACTTCTGGTATCTCACTCCGTCTAAAGTATAGCTGTGGAGTTGGATAGGGTCACCCTTGGCCCGGTTGATACTCACGTTTTGCCCGGACTGACGGACCACCAAAGTCTCACCGCTGGCCATCGCCGTCTGCTGAAGCAGGGCTAACCGCTCGGCCAGGGCGTAGGAGCCGGGAATGGCGTACTCAAATCGGGTCAGGCGGGAGCTAACTGCTTACTGCCATCCGACTCGTAGGCAATACTGGGCAGAACATCGGGCAGATTCACCAGAACGCTGTCTTTGTCTACCCAGCCAGTGCCATCCAGGGTGCCGCCTGTCCAGCCTCTGTCCTGGTAGCCGATCTTCAGCCGGCCGCCGCCCTTATCCTCCAAGATGGCGAAGGGCTCAGCGGTGGGGATGGCGGCAGCCTGGGTGCTGCCACTCTCGGTCTTATAGATCGTCAGGGGGCTGTCGCCGCCGTTCCAGGCAGTAGTACCGGCCACATGCAGTTCAAAACTGCCGGTGGGGGCGTAGGGATTGGATTCGGCCGAGGTATCGGCGGCGACAGCCGCAGCTGGGAGCATACCGGCTGCCATCACAACGGCCAGCAGACTGGAAACGGCACGGTTCCAGTGTACTTTCATATATTTCAGCATTAGTAATTCCTCCTTAAAACGGATTTTAGGTATGAAAAAGGACTACACAGAATTGTGCAGTCCTTATAGTTGAGATGTTTCCTTTGTGATTGGGACTATTCATGTGGGGAATTGATGGCTTTAAGTACATTCTCCTTCCTAACTGTTATCTTTGGGCCATGCCTCGACGCTATTTCCAGTATAAGACGTGCTCTCAGGATAGCGGGTCCAGACTTCAAGATGATGAGGGATTCGTCCACCGCTAAACCCAGTCAAACTATAGCTTCTGAGATTTGAATGCTCTGGATTGGGCCATGTAATGGTTTCTCCATGGTTGCCATCAGTGTAATGAAAGCGGCCTTCAGCATTGGGGGACTCCAGTGCTACAACCACATGAGCCGTTTTCCCCTCTGGGCTGACTACAAACACGATATCACCAGGACATATCTTGCTAATATACTCTAATTCTTGTCCTGGATTAGACTTATCACCAAAAACAACAGAGCTAACCATGCTGGCGTGGGCTCCACAACCGTAGGTGTTGCTCTCACCATATTTGCGCATGATTTGTCCGCTTATTGTACTTGGAATTTCGTTTTTGCGTGTCCCCGGGGTGTTATGGGTCCTCCAAACCGTACCAGCAGGCCAGTCTTTCTCAATTTGGTGAAGCAGTTCCAGCACATTTTCTTCTGTGACAGGCTTGCCATTCGTCAGGTAGCCATCCCCAAAACCTGGAACTGTTACAGCCGCTCCATTTCCAGGATTGACACCATTCAGAGCCCGATAGATCAGGACAGCGATATTTCCTCGGGTGATAGAAGGCCCTTCTGCCGCACTTCCTGGAAGCAGGCCCAGCTCAGACACCTTGTTGCAGGCGGTGTTATAGTTCCACTGACTGGCTGGACAATCCAGATACCGGAGCATAACGGTACAGGCCGCTGCCGGGGTCACCGGATCAATGGGGCCAAATAGCTTGTTTCCGTACTCAGCCATCAGTGTGTCGCCCACCAGATCGGTGCCGATGACCTGCCAATCCACGTTGGACAGGTTTAGCGTGACCCCGTCCTTGACGGTGATGGCCGGGACATAGGACATATCGTTGCGGTCCAGCGGCCCGATGGTTTTGTTTTGGTAGCGGTAATGTTTTTGGCCTGGCTGGTGTAACCGGAGGCCTCGGTACGGATAGCGGTGTGATCCAGGGTCAGGACGCCGGAGTAGGTGCCGTCGTCGTCGTCCAGCGTGGTATCCAGTTGCTCCAGAATTTTCCCATGATCCTTGGTGGCGGTCTCCAGGGTCACCGTCTCGGTGTGGTACTTCCGGTCCGACACCTGGTTCTCCTCCTTCACGATGTCCGCGAAGGTGTAGCACCAGCCCTCCTGGTCAAAGGGCTCCTCAATGAGCTGCTGGGGGTCGGCCTCCTTTTCCTTTTTCTCCATATTTGCCATCAGCTGTGACAGATATGCGGTAAACCCCAGCGAGAACCGTGTCAGCGCCGTGGCATGGCCCGCCAGCCACCACACCGGATCAGGCAGCGGCTTGCGCAGTGCGTCATACTGGAGGGACAGCAGCAGGAAAATTCGCTGTGGGTCGTTCCGCTCCTCCAGCTCACAGAACGCCGCTGTGATTTTGGAGATAGCCGCCAGGGATTCATAGGTATCGCAGAGATCATCAAAAAATGAAGCCGCAAAAATATGGATAAACCCCTGCATAGCGGCTTCATCCACATCTCCCGCTCCTGTAAGCAGCCCCATTCTGCTCAAGCGGGCGCCGGAGGACCCATCAAAGGGGTCCGGCCTCCGTTTGGCAATTTGTATTGTCATAGTCATTGCACCTCCTGTTTTTTGCAAAAGAAAAGCCCAGCCCCTGTGTGAGCACCACACAGGGGCCAAGCTATATGGATAAATTATAGGGATAAACGCTTCCTGGTTTGCTCCGGGACCGCTTTCCGCAGTTCGCCCAGGGATGAGCTGTCATGAGCCGTCCGGATGATCTCCAGGATATCGCCCCAAATCAGCTGGTTTACAGACAGCTTGTCCTTCAAAACGCCGTCGTCGTAACAGTGTAGGACAGACACCAGATTAAGCCGGTTCATGATAACCCGGTACTGCCTGGAGATATTGGTTTTGTCTTTGTAGGGCGTGCTTTCTGTCACTGTAACGGAAAGGATCTCGCTGCCCGGCTCATCCAGCCTGCTCTGGACCTTCGCTTGGAGCACATCAGGGCAGTCCGACAGTGATATGGGAGTGACCTGTATCATGCTGATTCCTCCTCTGCTTGTCCGAAATATAGGGCCAGTTGATTCTCCCTGCTCAGGTAGGAGAGAGAAACAGCGGAGGCCAGGGTCAGAAGTTTGGCGTCCAGTTTGAGCCTGAGACAGTCCAGCAGCTGATTGATCCGCAGGTAGTTGGCAACCTGACGCCCGGTGAGATCATAGTCCCCACCCAGTGTATCCCGGTTTTTGGACTTAAAGATTTGTCCGCAGATTACAGCGGGAAAAGACAATGCCCTCAAATTGAATGGCTGGGTTTAGTCTCCTCCGGTTTTCAAGACGCTGGCAATTAAATCACTTAGCCCTTCTGTAGAGTAAAACTCCGGGCAGATTGGAATGAGGACACTGTCCGCCGCCGTGAGAGCGTTGGTCATAAGGGGGCTGGCAGCCCGGTTGATGTCGATGATGATGTAGTCGTAATGGGGCCGAAGCGGAGAGAGTATCTCCTGCAAAAACCGCTCTGTCCCCATTTCGGTGAGCAAGCTGGTCTCCAGCTTGGCCAGGCTTTTGTTTCCAGGAATCAGATCGACCTTCCCGCACCGCTGAATGTAGGTGCTTGGAGCAGGCAAGTCCTGGTCATTCAGGAGCTTGGCTGTGACCTCGCTGATGTCCAGTGTGGGAGCTTGTCCATCCGGAAGAAGGGTTGCAGAGAGGTTCGTCTGAGGGTCAAAATCCACGCAGAGGACCCGCCGCCCCTGCTCGGCCAGTATGTAGGATAAGTGCTGACAAATCGTGGTTTTGGTTACGCCGCCTTTCTGATTGGCAACTGTGATAATTCTACACATTTCTTTATCATCCTCCCCAATGGCCCTTATGTTGGGACCGCATAAAAATTAAGACCAAATCAGGAAAGCCTTGCAGCACAAGCACTTTCTGACCTAGTCCTAATATAATACTTTCATCCGTGTAGTGCCTAATGTTTGTGAATCCCCGCTGGGTCGCTTCAAACAATGATCCGATAGGAGTTACTCTTTATCTCCGTCCAGTCAACCATGAAGTGGCATTTACCGATGTCAAAACAGGCGAATATTATCAAGATGCCGTACACTGGGTGGTGAAGTACGGCATTACCAGCGGCACCAGCAAGACCGCGTTCTCACCCAACGCAACTTGCAGCAAAGCGCAGATTTTGACTTTCTTGTGGCGCGCTAAAGGCTCACCGGACACGACAGCAACGAATTCTTTCACCGATGTTAAGACTACCGATTATTTCTATAAGGCTGCTTTGTGGGCCGCTGAAAATGGTTTAGTGTCCGGCTCCACCTTTGGAGCAAATACAGACTGTACCCGCGCCATGACGATGGACTACATGTGGAAAGCGGCTGGAAGACCCACGCCTGTTTTAACAGCATATGGGCTCTTTTTTCAGGTGCAGGAAATCCTTGATTTAATGACATTGGTACACCGGGAGTAGAACTTTCGGCAACGCAAGATAGGCCATCCGCAGGCCCGCCGACAGCACTTTGGAAAAGGTTCCGATGTAAATGATCCGCTTGCCCTTGTCAATGGATTGCAACGAGGGGATGGTCTGTCCCTTGTACCGAAACTCGCTGTCGTAATCAGCCTCCAGGATCATCATATCCCGCTCATGGGCCAGCTTCAGCAGCTCCATCCGGTTTTGGATAGGCATCGCAGCCCCGGTGGGAAATTGGTGGGAGGGGGCGATATATCCCATCGAGGCGGGTACAGCGGACAGCCAGTGCAGGTCGATTCCTTTTCCCCAATGGGTACGGGAGATATTTGAAAGCCATAGCTCTGAAATGCGGAACGTGACCCGTCATAGCCCGGTTCCTCCATGGCAACTGCGTGGATACCTGGAAAAGCCGGATGATGATTTCCAGCGCCAATTGGGTGCCGCTGCACAAAACGACCTGCTCTGACTCACAGTGGACGCCACGGTTGCGGTACAAGTAACGCCTGCTCTCCTGGCGAAGCTGTTCATCACCTCTGACATCATAGTAGCAATGTACGCCTTGGGCCTGGGGTTCGTCCAGCATATCCGCTGTATACATCCGCCATAGTTTGCCGGGGAAACTCCCGCTGTCCAGCTCGCCGTACTGAAATCTGCATCTAATTTCCGGCTGGTCACAGGTCTGCTTTGCAAAATCCGCAGCCCGTTGTTCCTCCGGTTCCTGATACAAGTCAAGCTTCATCCTGTTGACCGTATAGCTAGAGCCGGGAGAGCGGTTATATATCCCTCCAGGACAAGCTGATCGCAGGCGCTCTCTACGGAATTTCTGCCAACCCGAAGCTCATTGGCCAGCGTTCGGATGGAAGTCATGCGAAAACCTTCCGGCAGATTGCCCGATAGGATGTCGGCCTTGATCTGCTCATATATCTGCTGATAGATTGGGATACCGCCGCCGCGTTCAATTTCCAACATCGTTCAGCCTGCTTTTGCATATCATAGCATAATTTAGAGGGACAAAACACTGAGGTCGGGAAAGAAAAGCGAATAACACACATAAAAAAACGTGGCGACGTGCAACACCGCGATAAAAAGATTTTATTCTTATTCTCAAGAAGTAGTATTACAAGGGATCACCGGCTTGCGGGAATTTTTGCACAGGCCTTATCCCCGGATCAAGTCAAACTGTACCATGTGGTAAAACAGCTCTCGAACTTCCTTCGGCCGGTTGGTCTGTCCTAGCACCCACATCAATTTGGTGACCGCCGCCTCCATAGTCATATTATATGCCTCCAGGATGGGGTATCGTTTTTTTACCTGCCGCCCCACCTGACACAGCGTTCCGATGTCCGGGACATAGCGCAGGATCTCCTCCGAAGTAATGACGGGGCTCAGCCCCTGACCGCTCTCCTTGGAGGCAATGGTGCCTCCGGTCGCCAGCATAAGAATTCGTTTCATGGTGCGCCTCGCCTCTTTGTGAGGAGCTGATCTTCCCAGACCGGCTGGTTGGATACGACAGCCCCCACCTCTTGAATCATTTCCTTAAATTTTTGCGCCCCCACAGGAAAATACTTGCCGCTCAAATAGCTGACCATAATGTTATCGTCGTAGTGCAGGGGGAAGACAAACAGCCGCGGTGTCCGCTGGGTACGCAGCTGATAGCGGAAGGGATAGAGGAAGCTGTTCGGGCACACCAGCGCCCCCATCCCCTCAAAACACAGGGAAAGGACGATATTGATATTTTTTGACTCCAAAACAATATTGGGGGTTATGCCGGCCGCCGAACAGCAGCTGTGAAAAATAGTGCCGGTATGCAGATCCTTCTGGCTGGCCAGAAAGGGGAGGGCACCAAAGTCCTTCAGGCCAATCTTCTCCGGACGGGCACACAGCTTCTCCCACCGGTCCGGAAGATAGCGCTCCAGCAGATTTTGAGGGACGATCAGGACATATTGCTCCTTCCACACCAGCTCGCAGGTCAGACCCAGGGGATTTTTGGGGTAACGCCCGATGATAAGGTCTACCCTGGCCTGGCTGAGGAGCTGTTCCAGCTGTTCCGCGTTTTCCTCCACCACATTTACCTTCATAGAGGGAAATGCGGCGCGGAATTTTGGCAGCAGCATGGGCAAATAGCAGGCCCCTCTGGCCGGGGTAATCCCCAGGGTGATTTCGCTGCTTTTGAAATCCTTAATGTCCTGAATCTCCAGCTCCATCTCATCCAGCGACCTGCACAGCAGTCTGGCGTGCCGCTGGAAGCACAGCCCCGCCGGCGTAAGGGACATGGGCGGCGTGCGGTCGAAGAGGGGAGTCTCAAAGTGCTCCTCCAGCTTGGTGATGTGGTTGCTCAGCGACTGCTGGGCAATGTGCAGGCGGCCCGCAGCATGGGTGAAATTCAGCTCCTCCGCCGCGATTAAAAAGTACTCCAGATTCAGCAGATTTAAATTGCCTGCCTTCTTGACCGTTCTTTTTCCATTTCTCGCCATACCGCCGTCACTCCATGCCGCCGCACCCCGGGCGCGGTTGATTCTACACCCTTTTTACTACAGAACCTCCTTTATGTCAACATCAAATTCCGGGCCGTCCAGCTCCGCCCGGTCGGCCAACAGATAGCGGTAGGCGTCCACCAGCAGATCGATCCGGGGGGTGGGGACGTTGTACTTTTTGCCCAGCCGGCTCACTGCCATATATCCGTAGGGGACATCCTCGGTGAGGAAGCGGTGATAAGGATCCTTAGGCAGTTTGACGCTCTTCAGGCTGGGGTTTTCCAGGCCAAGGTCCTTGATGTTGTCGTAGTTGACCTTCCAGGCGGCGTTCATCAGCTCCAGAATACTCTTGGACTCCCCACAGATGGCTTTGGCAACTGCACAACGCTCCCTGTCCGCGGCCATGACGAAATCCAGCAGAATGGGGGGCAGGCACTGGCCATAGAACTGGGCGTCCTCTCCGTTGGCCATTCTGGTGATGTTGAAGATGCTAAAGGGCACATGGACCGGGGGATTGGTATTGTTCATAGAGGTGTCCAGCACATTGGGCGCCGCGTAAAACTCGGGGAACGCCTGCTTCAGCTCCTCCACTACCATGGGGCCTGTGCTGCCCGGAATGGTGGCAAAGCTCATGGACTTTTTGGAGGTTTTCATGAAGGTGGTGGCCGGGTAGGTCAGGGAGGGGGATGCCGCCAGATTTCCGCTGGTTTCGCCGATGATCACGTGCTTCTCCCGGACCTCGTCCCGCAGCACGCTGTAAAACTCATAGGCCCCCCAGTTGCCGGTGAAAATCACAATGCGCTGGCCCTCCTGGAGCTTGCCCTTCAGCAGCTCCGCCATAGGGCGGTGGCCTTTGGCGGTGGTGGTGACCACCAGGAACCTGGCCCCGTCGATGGCCTGGGCGATGTTGGTAAAGGCTTTCACCTTAAAGTTTCCGTTCAGCGCACCCGATACTGTGATGCCGTGCTCGTTAATGGCCCTGGCCTTCTCCTCGTCCCGGGTAAAACCGGTAACCTCCAGCCCCCGATCCACCAGGGTGGCCGCCGTGTTGTGGCCAATCTTTCCCAGTCCTAAGATTGCCGCTTTCATGGTAACAACTCCTTTTTATTTCCCAATTCGCCGTTTTGTTCCTCGGGCTGAACTGCTCCTTGTGGTTCCCGCCCCCGTGGGAGTGGGAACCACAAACAGAATTGGGAATTTTTTATTTTTGCAGCGGAATTTTGATTCGGCAGCTGTCCTGAATCGGGTTCAGGGCAGCTGGAATACGCCGGATCAGCGGACCAGTCGGTCCTCGCCCTCCATGGGGGACTTGGTCAGGATCTCAATGCCGTCCTTACGGACCACCACGGTGTCGGAGTGGCGAGTGGAGCCCCATCCGGCAAAGACCAAGCCGGGCTCCACCGTGACCACCATGCCCTCTTCCAGCACTAGATCGTTGTCCTTGGACAGGGAGGGGAACTCGTGCAGGCTCATCCCCAGACCGTGGCCGATGCGCCCAGGAAGGAAGTCACCAAAGCCGGCCTCGATGTAGGGCCCCACGCCGGCATTGTAGATGTCGCCCACCCTTACGCCGGCCTTCATCAGCGCAAAGACATTTTTCCGTCCGGCCAGCATGGCGTCGTAGGCCCGCTCATACTGCTCGGGGATCTGGCCGATCATCACAGTGCGCTCGTTCTCCGTGTGGTAGCCGTCGATGGCGGCCCAGCACACGGGAAGGCAGACCTCTCCCTCCAGAGGCACCCGATTGCCGGGGCATTCGCAGCCGTAGGGGACTCGGTATCCCGAGTTGGAGTAGCACCACAGCGCGGTGACAATGCCCCCTTCGGTGTTGCCGAAGCTGCTGATCTCAAACTCGCTCAGTTCCTTGGCCCACAGCTCCCGCATGGCGATCTCGGCGGCAATGCTGGCCTGAGCCTCGCTTTTGCGGATGTTGGCCACGGCGGCCTCCATGCCCACGTTGGTCAGGCTGGCGGACAGGCGCAGCAGGTTGATCTCGTACTCGTTCTTGATATTTCTGGATCGCTTCAGGAAGTCGGACACGTCGGTCATCTGGGCAGCGTCGGTGATCTCCTGAAGCTTCTTGTACTGGTTGAGGGAGAGGAAGTCCCCCTCATAGCCGATGACCTTGCCCCTGATCTTCAAATCGCCGGCAATGATGCGGATGGCGCTGTAGGCGTCGTCCGCAATGGGTTTCTGGTTGGCCCAGGCGCCGAAGAGCCGGATGTCGTCAATGGCGGCCTCGTCGGCGGAGTGGCGGGCCCGCAGGCTGTGAACCAGCAGCACGGCTTCCCCCTGGGCGGGGACCACCACCACCACGGGGTGGCTGTAGAGGATGGGGTTGAAGCCGGAGAGGTAGAAGGTGTTCTGGGGCTTGAAGCAGACCACGGCATCGATGCCCATGTCCGCCATGGATCGCTGCATCTTGGCAACCTTGTCCTTGTAGAGCTGCTTGCGGTCAAACTGCTTCAGGTCCTGCTTGATCTCGACGATGGTTTTCATAGTTCATTTCTCCCAATTTTAATATATTTAATATAAGATTCCGCCGCCCGGTCCCAGAGGGATCTGGCAGACAAACCAAATGCACATCTGCACCACAAAGCACAGGAAGAAGCCAATGGTGTAGGGCAGCATATTGGCCATCAGGGTTCCGAAGCCAAAGTCCTTGTCGTGTTGCTTGCACAGGGACAGGAGCATGGCAAAATAGGCGAAAGCGGGGGTGATGGGGTTGGTAAAGGCATCGCCGATACGGTAGCACATCTGGGTCAGAGCTGGGTCGTAGCCCATCAGCATGAACATGGGCACGAAAACCGAGGCGATCAACCCGTATTTGGCCGAGGCACTGCCGATAAACAAATTCATAAAGCCAGACAGCAGAATAAACAGAATGAGGATGATCAGCATGGGCAGGCCGGAGCTCTTGAGCAGCTCTGCCCCCCTGATTGCGACAATGATGGCCAGGTTGGACCACTCAAAGTACTTCAGAAACTGGGCCATCACAAAGCACAGAGCCACAAAGGAGCCCATATCCTTCATGCAGTCTCCCAGGGCGTTGACCACATCGGTGCTGTTTTGGAAGGTGCCGCAGGACAGGCCGAATACCACGCCTGGGATAAAGAACAGTAGCGCGATGAGGAAGGGGAGCCCCTTCATCAAGGGAGCCGCCGCCACAAAGAGTCCGCCGGTTTCCGGGTCCCGCAGGATACCCTCGGAGGGAAGCATCCCCACCAGCAGCACCACGGCATAGATCAGAACGGAGATTAGCGCGTTGCGCACAGCACGGTTTTCCTCTGGAGTCAGCTTTTCTACATTGCGCTGTGCCTGCACCGTGCCCTGTCGGGCGGCCAGCCGGGGTTCTACAAACTTCATCGTGATTACCACCGAGGCGGCGGTGAGAATCACCACCGAGAAGGCGGCAAAATACCAGTTGATAGCGGGGGAGGCGGAGTAGCTTGGGTCAACCAGCTGGGCTGCCGCCGCCGTAAAGCTGTAGTTGGTCACGTCCATGGAGGTGAGCAGTAGGTTGGCACACATGGCCCCGGAGACGGTGGCGTAGCCGCACAGCGCGCCGGCCAGGGGGTTGCGGCCCATTGTGGCGAAGATAGAGGCGCCCAGCACCGGCATGATCACGTATCCCACGCCGCCGGCGGCGTCCGCCATAACGCTGACAAAGCAAAAGACAATGATGACCTTCAGGTCAGAGCCATTGGAGCTCTCCACAATCTTTTGCAGGGCAATCCGGAACAGACCGGACCGCTCGCAGATGCCGACGCCGAACATGCAGGTGAGTACCGGACCCAGAACGGAGAGCGACTGGAAATTGGATACCATGCTGGTCAGCATTCGGGCGATTCCCTCTCTGGAGAGCAGGTTGTACACCTCCGCAGTCTCCCCGGTGGCCGGGTTGACTGCCGACAGGCTGATGCTGGAGCAGATCCAGGATGCCAGAATTATGATGACACAAAACCAGACAAAGAAAATCATCGGATTGGGGATTTTGTTGCCAATTGCCTCCACAGTGCCGTAAAAGCCCTTGGCGTGCGGTTTTTCGTTTGCCGAATTTTGACGCAAGGAAAATTCCCCCTTTCTTTTTATTGAGCACACGGAAACCACCGGAAATGTATATTTTGTACAAATAAACTTTTCTGCAGCAGAAATTTATATTTAAATTATATTGTCCTTCCCCACAGTTGTCCAACACTTTTTCCCCTTGTACGCCCCAGTAAATTGCCTGTATCTGCTCCCTTCCGAGACAATCATCATTTGGAAAATTAACCGCTTTGACTGAAAACGGGAAGAAATCTCATTCAACAAGCACCACTGGCTGATCGACGAGGAAGCCGCCGCAGTTGTCCAACGCATTTTTCGGTTGAGCATGGAAGGGCATGGTCCCGGTCAGATTGCTGGTATCCTTCGAGATGACAAAGTTGAACGCCCTTCCTATTACATGGGGATGCGCGGTATGGGAACAAAGCAGAGGGATATGGATGCATCTCGCCCCTACGACTGGAGCAGCACAACTGTCAGCAACATTTAAACTAAACCAGAGTATATCGGGCATACGGTCAACTTCCGTTCCTACAAGGAGTCCTATAAAGATAAACGAGCCATCAGGCGTCCGCCGGAGGAATGGACAGTTTTTGAGAACACCCATGAGGCCATCGTTGACCCGGAAACTTGGAAATTAGCCCAACGGATCAGAAAGACTGTCAGGCGCACCGACTCTACTGGCCAGGCCAATCCGTTGACAGGGCTGGTATTTTGCGCTGATTGCGGCGCAAAGATGTATAATCACCGGAAGAAGTCTTTTTCTGAGAGGGAGGGCCGGGGAATCGACCCTGCTACCGGCCTTTATCCCTATGACAGCTAAGAATGCTCCTCTTTTTCACTCACATCTAACCGCAGTCTGCAAGAATGTTTTGGTCACTATACTCGCACCAGGGATTTGCGGGCGTTGCTGCTGGATACCATCAAGACAGTCAGTGCCTACGCCATCTCCAGCGAGGCAGAGTTTATCGAAAAAGTCCGGGCGGTGTCCGAAGTCCGTCAGGCCCAGGTTGCAAAGGACTTGAAACGAAAGCTCAACAAAGACCGCAAGCGTTCCAAGGAGCTGAACGGCCTCATCAAAAAACTTTACGAGGCATACGCCGGCGAGAAGATTTCAGAGAAGCGGTTTGAGATGCTGTCCGGCGAGTATGAACAGGAACAGGAAACGCTGGAGGCTACTATCGCCCAGGAACAGGCTGAGTTAGACGCTTTTGAGGCGGACACCGCAAGGGTAGACTAGTTTCTGTAGTTGGCAAGGAAGTACAACGACTTCTCTGTGCTGGCGACCCCGATGATCTACTAACTTGTAGATAAGATCCTCGTCCATGCGCCAGACCGCTCCAGCGGAGAGCGCACCCAGGAAGTGGACATCTACTTGAAATTCATTGGCAAGTTTGATGTTCCTCCGCCGGAACCGACACCGGAAGAACTGGCGGAAATGGAAAAGGTGCGTCAGCGTCGGGCCAAAGGCCGTGAAAAGTGGCGTCGCGCACAGGAGAGAAAGAAGCAGCAGGAACAGCAAACTGCATAAACCACCAAGGGGCAGTCTGTATGGAAAGCAGACCGCCCCTTTCTATCCAAATCGGGAGAGGATGATTGATTGGAAAAACTGATGCCTCATTGCGATTATCACCAGTTTCAGCGCGTTCGTGGGCTGGTGCATTGCTTGCCGCTACTACCCATACCCTTAAAAATCCCACAATACAGATTAAAAAAAAGATCGGTTTATGCTACAATTTGATGTATCTGACATGTTTCTAAAAGATGTGGAATTGTTGACATAGGAGGAGACCATTTTATGGCCGACGTTAGAAAAGAGCAGGAGCGCGAGGAACTCCACCGGGCGATCTGGGCCATTGCCGATGAACTGCGGGGCAGTGTGGACGGCTGGGACTTCAAGAGCTATGTGCTTGGTACGATGTTCTATCGTTACATCTCGGAAAATTTGGCGGAGTACATCAACGCAGGGGAGATCGCCGCCGGTAACGACAGCTTCGATTATGCCAAACTCTCTGATGCGGAGGCGGAGGAGGCACGGGAGGGACTGGTGCAGGAGAAGGGCTTTTTCATGTTGCCCTCTGAGTTGTTCTGCAACGTCCGGGCCAGCGCGCCCCAAGATGAAAACTTGAATGAAACCCTGGAGAAAGTCTTTCATCATATTGAAGACTCCGCCAAGGGCAGCTCCTCCGAGCAGTGCTTTTCCGGGCTGTTCGACGATTTTGATGTGAACAGCAATAAGCTGGGCGCTACCGTTGCCAAGCGAAATGAAAAGCTGGTGAAGCTCCTCAACGGCATCGGCGGTATGAACCTGGGCGAGGTCCGGGGCCACAGCATCGACGCCTTTGGGGACGCCTACGAATTTCTCATGACCATGTACGCCTCCAACGCCGGAAAGAGCGGGGGCGAGTTTTTCACACCCTCCGACGTGTCGGAACTGCTGACCCGGCTGGGGACGGTGGGGAAAACCAAGGTCAACAAGGTCTATGACCCGGCCTGCGGTTCCGGTTCCCTGCTGCTGAAAGCGACCAAGGTGCTGGGCAAGGACGGGGTGCAGTTCGGTTACTTCGGGCAGGAGATCAACATCACCACCTACAACCTCTGCCGCATCAATATGTTCCTCCACGACGTGGGCTTTGACAAATTCAACATCGCCTGTGAGGACACGCTGACCGCGCCCCAGCATTGGGACGACGAGCCCTTTGAGCTGATCGTCTCTAATCCCCCCTACTCCATCAAGTGGGCGGGGGATGATGACGCCACCCTCATCAACGATCCCCGCTTTGCCCCCGCCGGTGTGCTGGCCCCCAGATCTAAAGCGGATCTTGCCTTTATCATGCACAGCTTGTCCTGGCTGGCTCCCAGCGGCACGGCGGCGATCGTCTGTTTCCCCGGTATCATGTACCGGGGCGGCGCCGAGAAGAAGATACGGCAATATCTTGTGGATAATAACTTTATCGACTGTGTGATCCAGCTTCCGGCAAACCTGTTTTTCGGGACGAGCATCGCCACCTGCATCATGGTGTTGAAGCGAGGCAAAGCGGACAACAAAACCCTGTTTATCGACGCCTCCGGCGAGTGCGTCAAGGTGACGAACAACAACCGGCTGACGGCGGAGAATATTGAGCGCATTGTGTCCGTTTTTACCAGCCGAGAGGAGATCAGGCATTTCTCCCACTTGGCGGAGTACAGCGAGATTGCCGGGAATGATTACAACCTGTCCGTGTCCACCTATGTGGAAGCGGAGGATACCCGGGAGAAAATCGACATTGTGAAGCTCAACGCAGAGATTGAGGAGATCGTAGCCCGGGAGCAGGTCTTGCGGGATGAGATCGCGAAGATCATCGCGGAGATCGAGGTGGGCGCATGAGCAGGCTAGAAGAGCTGATACAACAGCTTTGCCCGGATGGGGTGGAGTATAAAAAGTTGGGAGAAATTGCTACCATCTCAAGAGGCGGAAACCTTCAAAAGAAAGATTTCTGTCTGGAAGGCGTCCCTTGTATCCACTACGGACAAATCTATACTAGATACGGCCTGTTTGCTGATAAGACTTTCACTTTCATTAGCGAGGACCGTGCCAAAAAGCAAAAGCTGGCCTATCCTAATGATATTGTTATGGCTGTCACAAGTGAGAATATTGAGGATGTATGCAAATGTGTGGCTTGGTTAGGGGGTGGAGCAGTTGCGGTCAGCGGACACACGGCAATCATTCATCATAATCAGAATGCAAAGTATCTGGCCTATTACTTTCACACTCAAATGTTTGCCGCACAGAAAAGAAAACTTGTCCATGGCACAAAGGTAATGGAGGTTACGCCAGACACCTTAAACGCAGTGAGAATCCCCGTCCCGCCTCTGCCCGTGCAGAGTGAAATTGTCAAGATTCTTGACAATTTCACGGAGCTTACAGCGGAGCTTACAGCGAGAAGGAAACAGTATGAATACTATCGTGACAAGTTGCTGACCTTCGATGTCCTCGGGGGGGGGCAAGTGAATGCGTATGGCAGACGCTTGGGGATTTTTGCGATTTGCTCACGGGCTATCCGTTTGATAGTTCACAGTTTAAGGAAGATGGTGTTCGGTTGTTGCGGGGTATGAACATCAAACGCGGTATGCTAGAATTCAATGCAGAAATCAATAAGTATTGGGTAGATTCTGTGGGCCTTGAACGTTTCCTTCTGAATCAGGGTGATATTGTTATTGCAATGGATGGTTCGCTTGTTGGGAAAAGCTATGGAACCATCACCGAATCTGATTTGCCGCTATTACTTGTTCAGCGCGTGACAAGAATTCGCACATCTAAAGCAAATATTCGCTATGTATATCATTATATTGCTAGTGGAACATTTACAAGCTATGTGGAAAAGAAAAAATCACCTGGTGCAATTCCTCATATTAGTTTAAAAGATATATCTAACTTTGCTGTCCCCTTGCCGCCTTTGCCTGTTCAAGAACGATTAGTTGAAATTCTTGACCGCTTTGACGCCCTCTGCAACGACCTGACATCCGGCCTGCCCGCCGAGATCGCGGCGCGGCAGAAGCAGTATGAGTATTACCGGGACAAACTTCTTACGTTTAAGGAGCTGACCGCATGAGCTACTCCAATATCGTGGCCCAGACCACCGAAAACACGGTAGTTACAGAATACGAGCCGGTCAAGACCCGCTCCGACAGCTACCAGAGCGAGGCTGCGTTGGAGAAGGAGTTTATCCGCCTGCTCTGTGAGCAGGGGTACGAGTATCTGCCCATCCACTCCGAGGCGGAACTGATTGCCAACCTCCGCCAAAAACTGGAGGAGTTGAATGGCTACGCCTTCAGTGATTCCGAATGGGAGCGGTTTTTCAGCGAGTGCATCGCCAACGCCAACGACGGCATCGAGGACAAGACCCGCCGCATCCAGGAGGACTTTGTACAGGTCCTCCGGCGGGACACCGGCGAGAGCAAGAACATCACCCTGATCGACAAGAAAAACGTCCATAACAACCGCCTCCAGGTCATCGATCAGTACACCGTCGGCAAAGAGGACGGGGCGCGGTATGACAACCGCTATGATGTGACGGTCCTAGTGAATGGTCTGCCCCTGGTCCATATCGAGCTGAAGCGCCGGGGCGTGGCCATCCGGGAGGCGTTCAACCAGATCGACCGCTACCAGCGGGACAGCTTTTGGGCGGGCAGCGGCCTGTATGAGTATGTGCAGATCTTCGTCATCTCCAATGGCACGAACACCAAGTATTATTCCAACACCACTCGCTGGAACGCCATCAAGGAGGCCGCCTCTGCCGTCAAGAAGAAAAAGACCAGCAACAGCTTTGAATTTACCTCCTTCTGGGCCGACGCCAACAACCGGATCTTGCCGGACTTGATGGACTTCACCCGGACGTTTTTCGCCAAGCACACCCTCTTGAACGTGCTGACACGGTACTGCATTTTTACCTCGGAGCAGATGCTGATGGTCATGCGGCCCTATCAGATCACCGCCACCGAGCGGATCTTGAACCGCATCGAGATCGCCAACAACTACAAAAAATATGGCTCCATCGCAGGCGGCGGGTACATCTGGCACACCACCGGCTCCGGCAAGACCCTCACCAGCTTCAAGACTGCCCGTCTGGCCTCCCTGTTGCCCTACATAGACAAGGTGCTGTTCGTAGTGGATCGGAAGGACCTGGACTACCAGACCATGAAGGAGTACGACCGCTTTGAGAAGGGCGCGGCCAACTCCAACACCTCCACCGCCATTTTAAAGAAGCAACTGGAGGACCCCAACGCCAAGATCATCATCACCACCATTCAAAAGCTCTCCACCTTTGTGGCGAAGAACAAAGGCCACGGGGTCTATGACAAGCATGTTGTGATTATCTTCGACGAGTGCCACCGCAGTCAGTTCGGGGATATGCACACGGCTATCGTCAAGAATTTCAAGAAGTACCATTTGTTCGGCTTCACCGGCACACCGATTTTTGCGGTCAACGCCAATAAGAGCGGCAATCCCCAGTTCCGCACTACGGAGCAGACCTTTGGCGACCAGCTGCACACCTATACCATCGTGGACGCGATCAATGATAAGAATGTCCTACCCTTCCATGTGGACTACTATAAGACCATGGGCATGGACGAGGAGATGATCGACGAACAGGTGTGGGACATCGACCGGGAAAAGGCGTATATGGCCCCTCGGCGGATCGAGCTCGTCACCCGGCACATTTTGGAGCATTTCGACACGAAGACCTATCGCGGGGATAAGACCTATGTCTTTAACGCTCTGACCAATATTTCAGCGGTTGCCTCCGCCGGAAGGTCTCCGGTGGAGGAGATCAAGAAAAAGCAGCGCCTGAGCGGCTTCAACTCCATCTTTGCGGTGGCCTCCGTCACTATGGCAAAGCTCTATTATACGGAGTTCAAGCGGCAGATGGACGCTACCCCCAGTAAACGGCTGCGGGTCGCCATCATTTACAGCTATGGGGCCAACGAGGCGGAAACAGACGGCATTCTGGACGAGGAAAACCCGGAGGATACCTCCGCCCTGGATAAAAGCTCCCGTGATTTTCTGGAGCAGGCCATCGGGGACTATAACGAGATGTTCCACACCAACTACGATACATGCAGCGATAAATTCCAGAATTACTATAAAGACGTGTCCCTGCGGATGAAAAACCGGGAAATTGACCTGCTGATCGTCGTCAATATGTTCCTCACTGGCTTTGACGCTACGACGCTGAATACCCTATGGGTGGACAAAAATCTCAAAATGCACGGTTTGATCCAGGCGTTTTCCCGCACAAACCGTATCCTCAACTCCATCAAGACCTTCGGCAATATCGTCTGCTTCCGCAATTTGCAAAAGCGGGTGGACGATGCCATCGCGCTCTTTGGGGACAAGCAGGCGGGCGGCATCGTGTTGCTGCGGAGCTTTCAGGACTATTTCGGCGGCTATACGGATGAGGACGGTACAGAACACCCCGGATATAAAAACCTCATTCAAAATCTGACAGAAAAGTTTCCGCTGACTGAGCCTCAAATCATCGGGGAGCAGAACGAGAAGGACTTTATTTCTTTGTTTGGGGCCATTCTGCGTATGCGGAATATCCTGACCTCCTTTGATGAGTTCCAGGGCTGTGACATCCTGTCTGAACGAGATTTGCAGGACTATCTGGGACGGTATCAGGATTTGAAGGATGAGTGGGCTGAGCGAAGGAAAAAAGGAGTCAGCTCCGATATCGACGATGATATTGTCTTTGAAATGGAGCTGATCCGCCAGGTAGAGATCAATATTGACTACATTTTGTTGCTGGTGAAAAAGTATCACAACTCCCACAGCGAGGACAAGGAAATTTTGATCACTATCCGAAAAGCCGTGGACGCCAGCCCGGAGTTGCGGAGCAAAAAGGCTCTGATCGAGAACTTCATTTCCGGTATCAACGAGGTTGAAGATGTTTTCCTGGAGTGGCGAGACTTTGTGATGCGGCAGAAGGAGCAGGAACTGGCAACTATTATTACAGAAGAAAGGCTTAAACCGGAAGAAACCCGTCAGTTTATCGAAACCGCACTGCAAGCTGGAGAAATCAAGACCACCGGCACTGATATTGACCGGCTGATGCCGCCGGTGTCACGCTTTGGCGGTGGAAACCGTGCGGCAAAAAAGCAAGGTATCATTGATAAACTAAAAACATTCTTTGATAAATTCTTCGGGATTGTTTGAATGGACATTTTATAAATTCTGCTATTATCAAACTGCCAATGGTTTTATAGAAGCGGTACTTGATGATAGCAGAATTTGCATTTAAGAGAAATTTACCCTTGACAAAAGCTCTCTGAGGACATGATACTCGGCAATCTTAGCCAGGAGCGTTACCAGAAGATGCTGGAGGGCTACGAGGCGGAGCAGGCGGCGCTCAACAACGAGGTCACCGGTTTTGAGGACTTGGTTTCGACCCGTGAGGAAACGGAGGACAATGTTGACCAGTTCCTCGCCCTGATGGAGAAGTATGTGGACATCCCGGAGCAGATAACCATCATCGTGAACGAGTTCGTCAAGCAGATCATCATCTACACTCCGGACGAGTCCAGCGGCAAACGGACTCAGATTGAGGCGCCATATTCAATGGACAGGACGGAAATTGTCAGGTCGCCTCTAATGGCTGCCGTTTCAGGTCCAGCAACTTCCGGTCATGGCGCTTGATATAGGCAAAGGTGTCGGCCAGTGAGAGGAAAAGCCGGGGCTGGCGATGATAGAGCAAAGGGTTATCAGGCGTTGTGGTCAGGTTGATATGATCCACAGCGATAGGATTGCACTTCAAATGAATCCGCCACCGTCCAAGCGGGGTGCGGATGGTGAAATACCCCGCTTCTCTGCTGTATGTAAATTGATTTTCTTCACATAAGGTCAGTACGCATAAAGGACAAGACCAAAAACAACATATAATAAGGCAGTTGCCGAAAATAGGAACCTTTGTGACAAAATCAAACAGGCAGAAAAAAGCACGATTTGACAATCAACGTCAATCGTGCTTTTTTCATTCTTGGAAAGGAGAGCAATCGATGCCGAGCGTAACTTTATCAGACTATTATTGCGGCGATGAAGAAATACGGTTTTCACACTTCCGCATCCCCCGCCAGCTTATCACCCATCCCCGCTTTAAGCCCCTGTCCGCAGATGCCAAGTTGTTATATGGTATGCTGCTAAACCGCATGAGCCTGTCCGCAAAAAATGGCTGGCGCGACAACACCGGGCGGGTTTATATTTACTTCACTGTAAACGAGGTTTGCAAAGCCATAGGCTGCGGGCGAAACAAGGCCATGCGGTTATTGGCAGAACTGGACACCAGCAAGGGCATCGGCCTGATTGAGCGCGTCAAACAGGGTCAGGGCAAGCCAGACAGGATTTTTGTCAAGCGGATTACTGTGCAGGAAAATACAGAGGCACCCGGCCAAGGCCCTGCCACGCCTACTTCACCGGCTGATTTTTCCGACGTCCAGAGGTCGGAAAAATCGACTTCAAGGCGTCGGGAAAATCGACGTCTTGAGGTTTCAAGAGCAAACCCAAATTATACTGATAAAAACCAAACTGATTTTATCCATACTAATCAATCCATCTATCCCCCTACCCCCAGCACAAAACAAACGGTGATGGATAGATACGAGTTAAGAGAGGAACCCAGAGAAAATAGTATGTGTTATGAGCATTTACAGTCCTTCCACTGTTCAGCACGATGTTGGGGAAATGTGTCTCACGGTGAGACGCATTACTTTTGTGAAAAAAGCGCCGTTAAAAAAGGAATCATCTACCCAGCAGCACTACAGCGGACAGCGCCGCCGAAAGGCGGTGCTGTCCGAGACCAACTAAGCATTTGTCAAGAGGAAATTAGGCGGCAAGAGAGAGTTTAGCGGCTCGGTCCCTCATAATTTGGCAATGCAATTCGGGGGAACGTAGCTCAAACGGCTTTTGGTCCCGGAGAACAGCGAAAATAATGTTGACTATTTTGTGCATGACGGCGCACAGCGCGGATTTGTAGGGCTTCGATTGCCGCTTGCGCTGGAAGTATTCAGCAAGCACCGGGTTTGCGTAGGTCCCTTTACATCCAGGCTGGATAGAAATGTGGGCGGACATATTCAAAATGCACCGCAAATACTTTGATCCGCGCTTGGATATTTTGCTACGCGTGCCAGTGAATTGGCCGGACTGCCGTTCTGTGGGGTCGAGGCCGCAGAAAGCTACCAACTGTTTCGCGGATTGGAAAGAAGAAACTGAACCGATTTCAGAGAGGATAACAGCCGCCGCATAATCAGCGATGCCGGGGATGCTCTTGAGCAATTCGGCGTCTGTGCGCAGGCCTGCGTCCGAGCGTATCAGGGCGCGGATCTGCAAATCGACTTCACGGATAGATTTTTTGAGGATTTGCAACATAGATACAAGGTTTTTCATGATAACCGCACAGGAAGGGGTGGATATGGCAATGGGCAGGGCATTTCGCGCGGCTTGCCTTAACGCGTGAATCTTTTTCTGCAAGTAAGCGGACTTCCTGGTGACAACAGAAAGGATCGCGCCCTCAATGTCCTGGTCTGAGGCGGACAGGATCAAGGAAGGCAGCGGAAAGCGCTCCAGAACGCTCAAGGCGGACAGATTTACAAGGGACGAGAAAACTCCCGCAAAACCGGGAAAGCACTGGTCCAGTTGGGCGTGCAGCCTGCTGCGGTAAGCAATCAGGTCTTGGGTGAGGTCGTAGTGCTGGCGGCAGAGGGAACGCAGATCGGCTATCAAATCTGTAGGCAGATTTGTCCTTTTGGCAGCCTTCAGGCGGTAAAGCAGGGCAATCCTGTAGGCGTCCACCCGGTCATTTTTCACTTTTCGGATACTGATATTTTTTAACGCGCCGCTCTGGATCGGATTGACTACGACTACGTCAAACCCCTCGTTTTTCATAAATTGAAGGACGATCCGATGGTAGTGGCCGGTGGCTTCCATGATGATGACCGGCGCAGCGCCGTATTGTACGCCAATATCAGTCAGACGGCGTGCCACCTGGGCCATTGACTGCGAGGTATGTGCCATTTTTGAGCGCCAGACCACCTCGTTGCCGGGGGCCAGCACGCATATATCGCTTGAGCTCTTGCTGATGTCAAATCCTGCGACCGGTGCTTCTTTCATGGGTGATCCCTCCTAATTTCGCGGGAATCTTTTTCATTCCTACAAAGGCAGTAAGCTTGTTTGTGACGCGGGTAATCAGACGGGCTGAACCCAACCAACCAAATAAAGAACTCTTTGTAGGATGAATGCTCGGTCTAGGCCATAAGTAATTCCATAGGACATGGAAACTCAGCAAGCATGATTTGCAGTTTCATCCCGCTTTTTATTCAGAGTACCCGATTGTCTGGCCGGGTTCAACCCTTTTCTGATACCGCCTATGCGGTAGTTATATTGTACAAGCAAGTATGTCATTTGTTAAACACAAACGACCCTTGTTAGGGGGCGCAGCCCCCTTAAAACCCCTAGCCTATGAAAAATGCGTCTCACCATGAGACGCATTACGAAAAAGGAGACTGCCATGCGAAAACGCGAACATTTTATCGGCTTATGGCTGGATGATACAGAGCATAAGCACCTGCTGAAACAATGCACTTTGTCCGGCCTCAATGCCAGCGCCCTGATCCGGCACAGCGTTATGGGCGTGAACATTCAGCCCAAACCGCCCGACACCTATGCCGACCTGTTGCGGGAGTTGTCGGCTATTGGCAACAATTTGAATCAGATTGTATATTGGGCCAATGCCACCAAAAGCATCAACAAAGCAGAGCTTGCAGAAGCCGCCATGCTCATCCGGCAGGCGTGGCGTCTGGTGAAAGAGACGCTGTAACATGATAAAGCAGCAATATCCGGGGTATGCCCCCTCGGTGGAACAGATTTTACACCACCGCCCTTTGTCCGTCAAGGCCAAGGCGAGCCGCGCCGGGCGCAAGCGTCCGGCGCGGGCCTTGACAGCCAAAGGCCGCCGGTGCTTTTGGTGGTTAAGGGGGGCATACCCCAAAACCGGCTTGCGCCGGTTTTTCTGTTATGGGTAGCGTCAGCGTTTCCCGGAACGTGCGGAGGTTATTGCTACCGGGGGTGGCAGACGCTCATGCGTCCAGACATTCTCATAAATGCGTCTCACCGTGAGACGCATTTATGTACAAAACTAAAAAATTAGTGTAGGCAATCTCTTTTGAATATACTTTAGGCGTTTTTAGCTTTATATTCTTCACCCCAATTCCACATTGCATCCAAAACCGGCTTCAAACTCTGGCCTAGCTCCGTTAAAGTGTACTCCACTCGCGGCGGAACCTCTGGAAAGACCGTCCTGATCAGCAGGCCGCTTTCCTCCATTTGCCGAAGCTGGGAAGTCAGTACCTTTTGGCTTACGTTGCCGATGGATTTTTTCAATTCCCCAAACCGTTTTGTTCCCGGCAGCAAATCCCGGATAATAAGCACCTTCCACTTGTCGCTGATAAGCGTCAGCGTTGTTTCTACGGGGCAGGCGGGTAAAGTTTTGGCCTCCATCATCGTATCCTCCCATCTGTTAGTTTCTAAAATGCTGTATAGCTCTATTTTACTGTATCTCCCCCGTCGGGGTCAAGGTGAAAGAAAGAATTTTTTCTCCCGGCAAAAAAGCCGGAATCCCTTGAAACCGCACAATCGTTTCCTCGCGGTAACTGTCCAATCGTTACCTCCGGGTGCCTATGCCACAATATTGTGCGTACTTCACAGCCCTCAAAAGGTCTGCTATGATACAGACAACGAAGGGAAACACCCCAGCGTTCAAAACAAAAATCAAAATCTATGGAGGTACGCAACATGAAAATCGCTGTTATCTGCGCCAATGGAAAGGCTGGCCGTCTGATTGTCAAGGAGGCCATGGATCGCAACCTGGATGTTACCGCCGTGGTGCGCGGGGAGAACAAGTCCGCCGCCGGCAAGGTGATCGCAAAAGACCTGTTTGACCTGACCGCCGCTGACCTCAAGGGCTTTGACGCGGTGGTGGATGCGTTTGGCGCCTGGACGCCGGAGACGCTGGAGCAGCACAGCACCACGCTGAAGCACCTGTGCGACACCCTCAGCGGCACGGATACCCGCCTGCTGGTGGTAGGAGGGGCCGGGAGCCTGTATGTCAACCCCGAGCATACCGCCACCGTGTCCGACGGCCCGGACTTCCCGGAGATGTTCAAACCCCTGGCCGCCGCCATGGCCAAGGCCCTGGGCGAGCTGCGCCAGCGCAAGGATGTCAAGTGGACGTATATCAGCCCTGCCGGGGATTTCCAGGCGGAGGGTGAGCGTACCGGGGAATACATCCTGGGCGGCGAAGAACTGACCCTGAACAGCAAGGGCGAGAGCGTCATCAGCTACGCCGACTACGCCATCGCCATGGTGAATGAGATCGTGGGCAGGAGCCACATCCAGGAGCGCATTTCCGTAGTGCGCAAGTAAACCGGAACAGCACAGGGCCGTCCCGTGTGATGCGGGACGGCCTATAACTTAAAATCAGGAACCGGGGAGAACCGCTTATGGAACATCTGGAACAAATACGACAACTCAACGCAATGCTGCTGACAGAGATGCCCGAATACCAGCCGCAGGCGCAGAAATTTCCCCAGGATGCGGCCAGCCAGCGGCGGTTGCTCCGCAGTCTGATGAATGTCCGACCGCCCATGCCGCTGAAACGGGAATTTCTTGCCATGCAGGACGATCTCCTGTCCGCCGAACGGGACAGCAAGGGCGTTGTCGATGGAACTGCGCTGCCTGCCGTCAACAGCCATCCGAGAATTGCCGTCTGGAAAGGGGACATTACCCGGTTAAAAGTGGATGCAATCATGGATGCTGACAATTCCGCCCTGCTGGGCTGTTTCTGTCCCTGCCACGGCTGCATTGACAACGCTATCCATTCGGCGGCGGGCCTCCAGCTTCGGGATGAGTGCAGTCAAATCATGCAGGCCCAGGGCCACCCGGAACCCAATGGCCGGGCCAAGCTGACAAAAGGCTACAACCTCCCTGCCCGGTATGTTCTGCACACAGTCGGCCCTATTGTCCAAGGTCGTGTGACCGCCAGGGACCGGGAGGAACTTGCCTCCTGCTACCGCTCCTGCCTGGAACTGGCAGCGGAGCATGGATTGGAGAGTATTGCGTTCTGCTGCATCTCCACTGGGGAATTTCACTTTCCCAACCAGGAGGCCGCTGAAATTGCGGTCAGAACCGTTACAGATTTTCTCCGGCAGGATACGTCCATCAAGAAGGTGATTTTCAATGTTTTCAAGGATATTGATGCCCAAATCTACCGCCGCATACTCAAAGCAGATTGAACGGCTGAAACAGGCCATTGATGGTGCTGACGCGGTGGTGATCGGCGCTGGGGCTGGGCTGTCCACCTCGGCAGGGTTGACCTATTCCGGCGAACGGTTTGAAACATATTTCAAGGATTTTGCTGATAAGTATGGCATCCAGGATATGTACTCCGGGGGCTTCTATCCGTTCGCATCGTTGGAGGAATATTGGGCGTGGTGGAGCCGTCACATCATGGTAAACCGCTACGAACGCGCTCCAAAGCCGGTCTATGATGATTTGCTGAATTTGGTAGCAGGTAAGGACTATTTTGTGCTGACAACCAATGTAGATCATCAATTCCAGCTTGCAGGCTTTGATAAGAAGCGGCTGTTCTACACCCAAGGGGATTATGGCCTGTGGCAATGTTCGGAGCCTTGCCATCAGCGCACCTATGACAATGAGGAAATTGTGCGCCGGATGTTCACGGAGCAGCAGGATATGAAAGTGCCGACAGAGCTTATTCCCCGCTGTCCTATCTGCGGCAAGCCCATAACCATGAACCTCCGGGCGGATGATACCTTTGTGCAGGACGAGGGATGGTATCATGCCCAAGGCCGTTATCAGGATTTTTTGCGGCGTTACGAAGGGATGCGAGTAGTTTTCCTGGAACTGGGTGTGGGGCGTAATACGCCGATCATTATCAAGTATCCGTTTTGGAAATATACTCACAACAACACCAATGCTTTCTATGCCTGCATCAACTTCCAAGAGGCATTTGCACCAAGGGAAATATCGAGTCGATCTGTCTGCGTTGGAGTTGATATAGGTGATTTTCTGAAAGAGGTCTGTGAATAGGGGGGTACTTTCTTATAAGTGAGTATCTTACCATCATGTGCGTAGTTGACATACATTTCTGTGGGTCTATAATGATTCCGTAAGCTGAAATTTACAGCTCAAATACCTATCTTAAATAAGGAGAATTTTGGTATGGACTTCAAATGGCTCAATGAGGGGCAGATGAAAGAGGAAAACAATAAAATAGAAATGATTGCTCCGGCACAGAGCGACTTTTTCTTTAACAATGGCGCAATCGGGGATGAGGGAATTACCCCGGAATCTTTATGTAATGCCCCATTTTACTATACGGAAATTGCGGGCGATTTTGTAATGCGGGTAAAGGTTGCCCACGACTTCAAGGATACATACGACTCGGCCTCCATCATGGTGATGCAAGATATGCGAAATTGGGCAAAAGCCTGTTTTGAAATGACCGATTTTGGAACACATGCCGTCGTGAGTGTGATTGCGCGGAACGGAGAATCGGACGATGCGAACGGGTGCAACATTGACGGCAATGATGTATGGCTGCAAGTGTGCAGAAGCGGAAAATCTTTTGCTTTCCATTATTCTGTTGACGGCAAAAACTTCTACATGATGAGATTCTTCAACCTCCCCGCTGG
>CAPGBJ010000015.1 GCA_948616425.1 uncultured Oscillospiraceae bacterium | reverse complement strand
TGCCAGCGGAACGGCTGGGGGCACTCATCGGACAGGGCCGCTGCTGTGACGCCTGCTTTACCGGGCGGTATCCCACTCCGGTCCCCACAGATACCCGAAAGGACCGCTTTGAGCGGAAGCTGTCGGAGAAAAGCCTAGCCGCTGGCTCCCCCTGAAAATGTATTACTGGGGCTTTTTTCTCAACATCTCATCGGACGTCAGCTCCAGCTGTTCCGCCTTATGATAGTGGTCAGCGAGTGCATAGCCCGCCGCTGTACTCTTGGGCTGCCCGCCGAAGCACAGCTTTAGTAAAACCGGCGTGATCACTGCGCAGCCCACCACAGTGATCACGATAGGCGTCATCATAGCCTGGCTGAGCACCCCCATAGACAACCCCCGGTTGGCCACGATCAGAGCTACCTCACCCCGGCAGGCCATGCCGGTTCCCACCTGGAGGCACTCCGCTCCGTCAAAGCCGCACAGCTTAGCTCCCAGGCCGCAGCCAATGATCTTGGACAAAACTGCCACCGCCAGAAGAAGCAGGGAAAAGACCGCCAGCGTCCCGTTCAGCTGGGGCAGCTCCACCTTGATGCCGATTCCCGCGAAAAACACCGGCGTCAGCAGCAGGTAGCTCAGGGGCTCAAACTTTGAGCGGATGTAACCGGCCTTGGGGGTGCAGGCCACCACCAGCCCCGCGACAAAGGCCCCGATAATGTCGGCCACACCGAAAAATTCCTCCGCGCAGTAGGCCAGCAGCAGGCAGAGCACAAAAGCAAAAACCGGATAGCGCCGGAGGTTTTTCTGGTGGGCGCTTGCGATGATCCGGCGAAACAGTCGGGTGCTTCCGTACGCGGCGGCGACGGCAAAGACAAAAAACAACACGATCTTCAGCAACACCAGCAGCAGGTTGCCTCCGCCGCCCGCCATGCTGGACACCACGGTCAGCGCCACCAGACCCAGCACATCGTCGATCAGGGCGGCGGCCAGGATCGTACTGCCCACCCGGGTGTCCAGGTGCCCCAGCTCCTTGAGCGTCTCTACTGTGATGCTCACAGAGGTCGCGGTAAGTACCGTGCCTAAAAAGATGTTTTCCATAACGGTATTTCCCGGCAGCCAGCCTGCCTGTCCCGCCAGCCAGCCAAAGCCTGTGCCCATCAGCATGGGTACCAGCACGCCGCACAGCGCCACCAAAAAGCCCGCCTTTCCGGCGCCGCGCAGTTCACGCAGGTCGGTGCCCATTCCGGCGGTGAACAAAATCACGATGACGCCCAGTTCGCTCAGCTGGGAAAGGAACGCAGTCTCTGACAGAATATTCAGCGCCGCAGGACCCAGGATCAGCCCGGCCAGCAGCGCGCCCACCACCCGCGGCATTTGGAATTTTCCTGTTGCGATCCCCAACAGCTTGGTGCTCAATAAAATCAAAGCCAGATCCAATAGATAGTGATAGGACATCGCCGATTCCCCCTTGCAGAATATGGAATAAATGCAAAGCTATCATAGCGCCTTTCCTTGAATTTACAAGAGGATTTTTATATGAAAACAGAGGCGGCAGACTGCAAAATTTTTGTACTATGTCCGTTGCTTCAGCCAAAACAGAGCCGACTCTACATATAAACTTGCGGCGATAGTCAGACATCTCTCGTCGACATCGAAGCCCGGGGTGTGATGGGCCAGCCGAGAGCCGGGGACGGCCTCGCTGCCGCTGCCCACAAAGGCGTAGACCCCGGGGACCACGGCCATGATCTCCGCCATGTCGTCCCCGCCCAGGGACAGCTCCTTGGCCACCAGGTTCCCCCTGCCCACCACCTTCTCCACCAGGGGGGC
Source organism: uncultured Oscillospiraceae bacterium (assembly GCA_948616425.1). Taxonomy (GTDB): domain Bacteria; phylum Bacillota; class Clostridia; order Oscillospirales; family Oscillospiraceae; genus Lawsonibacter. Next base: position 1,642 of record CAPGBJ010000015.1, on the reverse strand, counting down.
GGTCTCAGCGTACACCCGGGCGTCGTTGATGAGGGCCCGGGTAAAGGACTCGGTCTCGATCTCAGCGGTGGTGTTGTACAGGGCGGCCACTCCCCGGGCGGTATCGGCGATCTTGCCGTTTATCATGGCCCGGGTCTCCTGGGAGAAGCAGCGCACCGTGCCCTCGATCACCGCCTCCCGGGCCACGATATTGTACCCCTCCCCGGCCCGGAGCACCCCCACGCCGATGAGGGCGGGGTCGGTGGGACTCTTCAGCCGGCCCACCAGGCCCTGGAGGGTGGTGACAATCTGGGCGGCGGCGTAGAGGGCATCCGCCCCCAGCTCCGGGGTGGAGACGTGGGCGCTCCTGCCGTGTATCCGGATGGTAAAGTGGTCCACCGAGGCGTTTTCCGCCCCCGGATTCATGGCCACCTGCCCCACCGGCAGGTCGGACTGCATGTGGACGCCGAAGGAGCGGTCCGCCCCCTCCAGAACGCCCTCCCGGACGAAGAGGACGGCCCCCGCCCCGTACTCCTCCCCGGGCTGGAAGACGAGGTCGACCTCCCCGGTGAAGGAGTCCTCCAGCTTTTTCAGCGCCCGGGCCGCCCCCAGGAGGGCGGCGGTGTGGGCGTCGTGGCCGCAGGCGTGCATCACCCCGGGGCACTGGGAGGCGTAGAGGACGGCCTTCTCGTCCTGGATGGGCAGGGCGTCGGTGTCCGCCCGGAGGACCACCCTTCTGCCCGGCCCCTTCCGCCCCTTGAGGACCCCCAGCACCCCGGTCTCCCCCACCCGGCGGGTGGGGATGCCCAGGGCGCTCAGCTCCTCCTCAATTCTGGCGGCGGTGTTGTACTCCTTCATGCTCAGCTCCGGGTGGCTGTGGAACCAGCGGCGCAGGGCGGTGATGTACTCCCGGTCCTGCTCAATCAGGGGGTGGATACCCATATTCGTTCACCTCAAATACATGATATTGTTCCCGCCCCTCTCCGAGGGGCGGGAACCGTGTTTTGCCGGGGGACTCCCGCCCCCGGGGGAGCGCTTAATACTCAAAGGCGGGGATGTAGGTGCCTTTGAAAATGTCCTTTATGGCCTGTGCGGTCTCGGCGGACTGGTAGGCGGCCAGCACCTTCTTGTAGACCTCATTGTCCAGGTCGGCGGTGCGGCAGGCGATGATGTTGATGTAGGGGTTGTCGGAGCCGGGCTCCACCTGCTCCACGTAGATAGCCTCGTCGATGTTCAGGCCGTTGTCGATGGCGTGGGCCCCGTTGACAAAGGCGGCGGCCACGTCGGGCAGGAGGCTGGCGGTGTTGGCGGCCTCCACCTCCACAAACTCCAGCTTCAGGGGGTTGGCGGTGATGTCCTTCAGCTCAGGCATGTAGCCGGCGGCGGGGTCCACCTCCAGCACGCCGGCGGACTCCAGAATCTTAAAGCACCGGCCCTCGTTGGTGGGGTCGCTGGGGACGGCGATCTTGTCCCCCTCCTTCAATTCGCTCACATCGGTAATTTTGTCAGAGTACAGGGACAGAGGGGCCACGATGGTGTCGCCCAAGATGGAAATGCTGTAGCCCAAGTCGTCGGTCTCCTTCTGGAGATAGGCCTTGTGCTGGAAGGCGTTCAGGTCGATCTCCCCGGCGTCCAGGGCGTTGTTGGGCAGCTTGTACTCGGC
>CAPGBJ010000014.1 GCA_948616425.1 uncultured Oscillospiraceae bacterium | reverse complement strand
GTCGCCATTTGTTTGTTTCAGCTGTTTGGCTGTTTCTATAGCGCCCCGCAAGGGGAGCAAATGTGCTGCTATAGCTCAGTCGGTAGAGCGCATCCTTGGTAAGGATGAGGTCCCCAGTTCAAATCTGGGTAGCAGCTCCAGAGAAACCCGTTGTCCTGCAAGGGATAGCGGGTTTTTCCATTTGTCTGGAGGAGAAACTGCCCAGCAGGAAACCCATACAGAAACCCATACCGATAGATTTTAAGGTACTGATTCACATTACGCCTGACCAGCTTTTTTCAGAGCATCTCTGAAAATTTGGCTGGCCCGCTTCATGCTTTCTTGATCTGCGTGGGTGTACATGCGGAGGGTGACGGCCTTGTCGTTGTGCCCCAGCTTCTCAGATACACTGGCCACATCGGCGCCGTTGGTGATCGCGATACTGGCAAAGGTATGACGGAGTTTATGGGGATGAAGACCGGGTACATCATACTTCTTGGAAAACTTCTGCATATACCTGGCCGGGGATTGAGGGTGCATCGGTTCCGGGCTGTCCTGCTGGGTAAAGACATAGGTGCTAATGGCGTGGCTCGTCTGTTCTAGCCTGAGCTGCTGAAGTAGCCAGATAATCTCCGGGTCAACATCTATCGTCCTCACCTTACCGCTTTTGGGGGTGTCAAGGTAAATGCCCTTTTGAGGTGTGTAGCAGAGGTTCCCTCGGATTGTGATCGTACCAGCTTTGAAGTCGATATCTTTCCACTGGAGTCCGCAGCACTCGCCCCGACGGATGCCGGTGTCGATTAGTAAGCGCATCAAGGTACGCCACTTCAACGGCTCATGTTCCAGTGCGGCAAAGATACGCTGGACCTCCTCCGTTGTGTAGGCCTCCACGTCCTTATCCTTGATCTCGCCTTTGCGGGGCTTTGGACGTTCCACCTTATCCATAGGATTGGCAGAGATTACATCGGCCATATAGGCCATTTTGAAAAGGCTGTGCAGGATGGTATAGACCTTGACACAGGTTGCGTGGGCTTTGCCATCCGATTGCATAGAGAGCAACAGAGCGGAGATATTGGCCGGGGTAATATCGGGCATTTTCAGATTGCCCAGAGCCGGATATATCCAGTGATTGAGATTGCCCTGGTAAGCGCACCGGCCATTCTCGCTCATTGTGACGCCCTTAGCTGGCATAAATACTGCTTCGCCGTACTGTCGCAACGTCTGAATCTTTGTGGCCTCCCGCTTCTGCCGGAGGTCGCTTTCTTTTTGCTCCGCACGACTGACGACCTCGCCTTCCCGACAACGGCGCTCAAATTCCGAGGCCTCCTTTGCCAGTGTACGTTCAATAGCCTTTTGCCCCCAGCCCTCCGGAGGATACCAGCGGGTGGTTAGGTAGGACTTCCCCCGTCCACGGCTGACCCGGATCTCATAGAAGATTTGTCCGTCTTTGGTGGTTCGTTTTCTGGTTGATGCCATAAAAATTCCTTTCCTTTTATTCGCGTTGGTAAGGGTGTTCCATAGAAATCCCCCTTTTCTTCTGGCTCTGTGCATCCAAAAATTCTCCGTAGGATACTAGTTTTTCCTGATCCTTGGCATCAAGCGTTGACACCAATTCTCCCAAGATTCGGAGAGTGCGCATTTTTGTGTCCTGACCATTGTTATTAAATTGGTAGAGGGTCAGAAATGCAGAGCGAAGCTCAGATTCCAATTTGCCGCCGTGTGCAGGGGCTTTGACCAAAATGTACTTTTGGTTTTTGCCCTCAATCGAAATTCCATCTGTAATCAGCGGCAGAACTTCCTGCATCTTGTCCTGGCGCTCCGCTTCACTGACCAGCAGACTGCCCCAGTTCATCAGCTCATCGGGGACGGTATCCAGTGCATCGGCCAGGGGCTTCAGCAGACTGGCGGGCATCTCGATGGCGTCGCTCTCATAGCGGTAGATGGTGGCGCGGTTCTTGCCCAGCTTGGCGGCCAGATCGTCCACCGACATACCGAGCTGCTTGCGGCGGGTACGGATTCTTTCTCCTGTGGTCATGGTGTTCCCTCCTGTTTTGTAATAGGGCTTCATTATACCACGATAGTTGCAGAAAAGCAATATATAATTTTGAAGAAATAAAATAATTTCAAAATAAGAAAAATTAGTATTGACAATGGCACATGACAGGTGTATGATTTGAATATCGCATATAAGCAATAAGAATAGATAGCATGGCGAGTGTGTGTAATTTATGCAAAGGAGGTAATGCCTATGGTTCCATTCCAAAAAATTACGGAAGCCTGCAAGACCACGGGGCTGTCGCAGTATTTTCTGCGGCAAGGATGTAAGGACGGCACGATCCCGCACATCAAAAGCGGCGGCGTGTACTACATCAATGTCCAAGCACTCGTGGAACAGTTGGGCAAAAAAGAGCAGTCCGACTGAACACCGGCAAAAAACTGCAATACGCGGAGAAAGGAGGTAAATACCTGTGGACAACAAAGCGACGAACAAGCTGCGTCGGGAGTATCCCAACTTTACACCACTGAAGGTAGCTTCGGAACTGTTAGGCGTCTCGCCCCGTCAGCTGTCCAAGTTGGTGGCGGAGGGCCGGAAGCCGTTCTGCCTGCTGGGCGCCAACATTGGAACCCGGCAGCGGTACATCCGCCTCTATACCGAGCGGCTGATTGCGTATCTTAACGGCAACTCTCTGGAGGACTAAGCGAAGGCTTTAGTAGTTGAGGGGGTGATTGTTTTCCGTGAAAGCAGTCACAAAATCGGGCGGCAGGTCAACAGCTTTGGAAGAAGCCGCTGGCCTGACCGCCCAATCTTTCTATTTGGAGGAATCAAATGAGATTACACGAAAACCAATTAAAGCTGATCCGACATCTGGCCCGGTTCAACCTGTTGGACTATGCCAGTTGTCTGCATCTGTTGGATACGGAGGGAACTGGAGACCATGTAGCCCTGTCCTATGCTTTTCGGCCACTGACAAAGAACAAGTACCTCACCAAACGCAAGGACGGAAGCGTGTCAATTTTGGCAAAGGGGCGTGCTTTGTTCCCTAACATCAAGCCGTTGATCTCAGCGGGTGGCGGGGAGCAGTCCATCCAGCGAGTGATGGAGGTGTCCCGCATGGCAGTGTTGATGGAGGAACACGGTATCCTCGCCGTCGCGGAAGTGCCGGAATCACGGCAACCTGTTTTTATTCCCTCGGCTTGCTGGAGGAATATTGCTCCGGGTATCCTGTCCACTACACGCTTTACCGGGATGGTGCTTGCAGGAAAAGAAAAGCTGGCTGTCTATGACATAGGGGACGGGAGCATGGAGTGGCAGGTGCGGGCGGAGGGATCACTGTTCTATACAAAATACGGCAGCTATGAGACGAAAGCAACAGGGATGATCTTGATTTGTGAGGATGGAAAACGAAATAAAACGGTAAAAAATATTATTCGTCAGACGATGTGGAGCCGGCGGCAACTTCTCTCCGATATTTGCCTAGAGCGCAATAAACCGACCTGCTGGTCTCGTTCGCCCATTAAGCTGCGGGCGCAATATGAACACGTCTATTTTACAACGCCAAGATGGTTTCAGATAGACATACAAGCGATACTGGGTTCCGAGAGCGAGGTATGTGATCGAAGTAAAAATGAGACCAGGTCACATGACCCGGCACAGGGCGACTACGAAAAGTGGCCTTACCGCTTTTTTGTCAACCCAGCGACCGACTTGCTGAAATATGTCTATTTTTTCTCGGCGGTGAAGGAACTGAAGAAACTTTTGGAAAGTGATATGCCAGCACCACCGGAGGTACGATATGCAATTTGCTACCGGAAACGGGACAGGCCGATTCTGCGGATGTACCCGGACGTGGTAGAATTGGAGGGAATACAGTTTTTTGAATATCTCACTGAAGAAAACGATAGTTCAAATTGATCGGTGTCTGGCTGAGGGCGGTGGAGCAAGCGCGGACCAGCTTCACAAAATGTACGACCTAACGCTCCGGCTGCAAAGCCAGCTGCTATCTGTGATTTATGATATGGAGACCTTTGGTGGGAGTGCTGAGCGAGTTGCAAATGCGCACAGCGGTGGGAAAAATAAAGATTCTGTGGTGACGCTGACAATTACGGAGCCGTTGCCGTCTATGAAGAGACTGACCGAGGCAGTCGAGGAACATTGGAAAGCGATGATCCATGCGGCCATAGGAGAGGCGGCCCAACAGAGGCCCCTCCCCTATTTTGATAAGGCTATGGTTGAGATCAAGATCATCACTCCCAGAGGAAGCGATAATGCTAGACTGTGGGATACCTCCAACCGGTCCATCCAGGTGGTACTCAACAATCTGAAGGGTATCTTTTTTGAGGACGACAACATGGAGCATATGGCTTTTTCAGTGATTGGAAGATGGGGAGAAAAAGGTGCTACGATCATCCGTATTTTGGACTTTGACAAATCACAGCAAATCAGAAGCATCACATGAAGGCTGAGTTTTTGACGAAACTGTGAGGTTCCAAAAATGTCATGGTGAACGAGGCGGAGCGCAAAATCTATGTTTGCCTTGGACTTCAATCAGCCATGATGCGCTGTTAATTGAACACAAAATCAATCATGGTGAAGCGGGTACAGAGAGGGGTTCTGCGAGGAGTGTCTGCCTTGGCAGACGCGACGAGCAGAACAGGTTGAGGTGCGGAAAGAGGGCTTGCGTCGTTCCCGACGCAAGCCCTCTTTCCGCACTCGCTTTGGTATTATGATCTCCGGTTTCAATGAATGATTAACTATTGGCTCCCCAATTTTGACGCATCAATCATCTTTTTAACGGCGTAAGGATGACCAGAACATGCCCGGTGCCTATCATCATCATGGCTATCTTCTCTGAGGACGATAACATGGAGCACGATGTGACGGAGACGGCCTGTGCTGATTATGTCTTTACTTTGCGCACAAATCTAGGGTGTCTTTTACTTTTTGGATGATATAACCGCCAATATCCCGGGAAGCATCTACGGTTTGAGCGCCCAAATGGGGAGAGATAATGAAGTTATCACATTCGATCAGCGGTGAGTGGAATTTTGTATCCAGGCCTTCGTCAACCAGTTCTTCCTCCATAACATCAGAGGCATAGCCGCCGATCTTACCTGACTTTAAGGCCTCATACATATCCTCCTCGTTGACGATGCCGCCCCGGGCCATGTTCAGCACCACGGCGTCGTCCTTCATCCTGGCGATGGACTTGGCGTTAGACAGGTTCTTGGTCTCGGGGGTGAGGGGCATGTGGATGGTAACAAGGTCGGAGATCTTCAGTACCTCGTCGATGGACATACTTTTGGCGTGTTAAGGCAAGGGCGCAGACATCCGCGAAAACTCGCTCAAAGACGCCTTTGCCCTTGCAATGGGGAAATCATAACATATTCAAAAAGAGCCGTCAATCATCAAATTGGCTAAGAATGGAATTACATTTATGAATTATTTATATCGACAGATTGCAAAATGACGTGGTCTACCGGTAGTCCTCATTGAGAAACATGGCCTTGACCGCTACCACCTCGTCGTGCTCCTCCTGGCTCACCTGGACGGAGGAGTTCAGGGCTTTCAGGTCCGCCTTGACCGTTTCCAGGGCCTGTTCGGGGGTATCGGCCCGACCCTCCTCCACGCAGCGCCCCATCCGCCGGAGGACGATGGGGTGGGCGTAGCGAGCCGGGAGGGGGAAGGGGGTGTAGTCCTGCAAAAACGCCTCCATAGCTTCCTTGGCCCGCTCCGCGCGGGACGGGATATCTTCTTCTCGTTTTTTCATTTTCCCGCCCCGGCGGGCGGAGAGGATGAGGTTCAGCTCCCTCAACTGCCGGGTGGATTTGCTCAGCTCCAGATACAGGTCGGGCCGCTTCTCCAGAACGGCCTCCGCCGCCTTGAGCGCCTTCAGCGTGTCCAGGGCCTCCCCGGTCAGCTCCGGTTTGGGAGGCTGTTCCCGTACCCGCTCCTCCAGACGGACCTCCGCCGCCGCGCTCACCTGTTTGATCTCCGGGCGGACCCGCTTCAGATAGGCCAGCAGCTGGTCCACCTGCTCCTCGTATTTGTAAGTGCACTGCTTCTCCCGGCCGCCGTCGTACTCCACCACCAGATAGGGGATGGAGGCGAAGATGCCCTTGTGGGAGAAGCCCCCCTTGCTCATGACCACCCGCTTAAACACCCGGGTGACGCCGGACCAGGGCAGGTAGTACCGGCAGTTCAGGTAAAAGCTGCTGAGATACAGGGCCCTCTCCCCTACCCCGCAGGGGCCGAAGCGCTTGCAGGACTTCCGGTCCGCAATCAGGGTATTCCGATCCAGGGCCTCCCGGCCCAGCTGTACTGGTTTGAATAGCATGGATGATCGCCTAGTTCCTTTTCAGATTTTCCAGAGCTTCGGGGTTATTGGAGATAACCGCTCCAACAATTTGACAATTTTCCAGCTCCGGACAGTCACCGCAGGTCGCAACGCCCTTTTTCAGCGCACACTGGCGAATTTCACAGAGACTGTCGCAAAATACCGTTTTCACTCCCTCAACGCGGCAGCCTTGACAGTTGATATGTTCAGGCAGAATGGGAGCTTGATTTAACTCAGCCCATAATTTTGCGGTTTTTTCACGCAACACTTGGTCATCGTGAATGGTCGCAAGATAGGCGTCGCATTTTTCACAGTTCAGTCCGCAATATGCAATCATGTCTTTCACAGCGAGATACCTCCAAAACGAAAATTAAACGAACTGATTTTACCATGTCGGCCCCCAGGCGTCAAGACAAGCAGAATACCAGCCGCTGTCGTACAGGCAGCGGCTGGTGTTTTGGTGTTAGGCCTTGGCGGTCTGCTTCCTGGTGGCGTAGAGGAAGATACCCAGCAGGGCGGCGGCGAACACGATACCCACGGGGTAGGCCAGGGCGGTGTTGTAGGCCACCAGCTTGCGGGCGCCGTCCACCACCTCATGCTTGTTGAGCAGCTGGCCCAGGCACTCCTCGCCCAGGATGAAGTAGGTACAGGACACCGCGCTCATAAAGGTGGCGGGGACGGCGGTGATCCAGTAGTTCTTCTTCTGCTGGAACAGGTACATGCTGGCCGCCCAGAGGACGATCATGGCCAGGGTCTGGTTGGACCAGCTGAAGTACCTCCAGATGACATTGTAGTCGATCTTGCCCAGGGCGTTGCCGATGCCCAGGATGGCACCCGCGCCCAGCACGGGGACGCACAGCTTCAGGCGGTTGGCGTAGTTCTTCTGGTCGATCTTGAACCAGTCGGCCAGGGTGAGGCGTGCGGAGCGGAAGGCGGTGTCGCCGGAGGTGATGGGGCAGGCGATGACGCCCAGCATGGCCAGCACCATACCGGCGGAGCCCATGGTCTTCTGGCAGATGTCGTAGACGGCGGTGGGGCCGCCGGCGCCCATGCCCAGCAGCTCGGCGCCGGTGTAGATGGAGCAGCCGGCGGCAGCCCAGATCAGGGCGATGATGCCCTCGGAGATCATGGCGCCGTAGAACACCATGTGGCCCTGACGCTCAGACTTCATGCAGCGGGCCATCAGAGGGGACTGGGTGGCATGGAAACCGGAGATGGCGCCGCAGGCCACGGTGATGAACATAAAGCTCCAAATGGGGGTGCCGGAGGGGTGCATGTTATAGAAATGATCCCACAGCTCGGGGATGACGTAGTTGGGGTTGGTAATCACGCCGAAGGCCACGCCCACGGCCATAATGATCAGGCAGATGCCGAACACGGGGTAGATCTTGCCGATGACCTTGTCCACAGAGATGAAGGTGGCGATGAAGTAGTAGATCAGGATGAGGATGAGCCAGAACATCTTGTTGGCCAGGATGCCGCCGGCGTTCTTGCACAGCAGCTGGAGCAGGCCGGCGGGGCCCACGGCAAAGACGGTGCCCACCATGATCAGCAGCACCACGCTGAACACCCGCATGACGTTCTTCATGCCGCCGCCCAGGTAGATACCGGTGATCTCAGAGACGGACGCGCCGTCGTTGCGCTCGGACAGCATCCCGGCGAAGTAGTCGTGGACGCCGCCGGCAAAGATGGTGCCGAAGGTGATCCACAGGAAGACGCTGGGGCCCCACAGGGAGCCGGACAGAGCGCCGAAGATGGGGCCCAGACCGGCGATGTTCAGCAGCTGGACCAGGAACAGCTTCCACTGGGGCATGACCACATAGTCCACCCCGTCGTTGATGCGGACGGCGGGGGTCTCCCGGTCGTCCGGGCCGAAGGTGCTGTCCACCACTTTGCCGTAGACAAAGTAGCCGGCAATCAACAGGGCCAGACACACAAGAAAACTTACCATAAATATACCTCCCTTATATTTCAGCCCGCCGCGTATGGTGCGCGGCCGGACCGTTTAACAAAGTTTTTACTCCAACTCCCGTATCTCCGCCTGAATCAGCGCCCCCGCAGCGGCGGCCAACTGGTCCATGGACCGGATGTGGGCCAGGCTCTTTCCGTAGATGGTCTCCGACGCCGGGACATTCAGGCTTGGCCCCATGAACACCGCCCCCACCCGGATGCCTTGCTTTCGCAGAGCCCGGACCTCCCGGGCGGCGTCCTCCACCGCCGGGGCGTCGGCATAGTCCCGGCCGAAGGGGTACCTCCCGCCGGGGGAAATGCGGCGGCTGTCGTTGGGGCTGGCGTCGGTGAGGAGCAGAAGCAGCCGTTTTTGCTCCGGGGGGACCTCCAGCAGCTCTCCCGCCGCCCGGAGGACCAGGCCATCCCGGTTCCAGCCAGCGGCGAAGTAGCGGAATACCTGACCGCTGCTGTCCCCGAAGTCCTTGAGCACCCGGAGGACGGTGTACCCCCGCAGGCTGCAAAAGCCGGACACCCGCACGGGTACGCCGCACCGGGCCAGGCTCTCGGCCAGGATGTACCCCTGGGCGGCGACGGCCTCCTGACAGTGCATCCGGGAGGAGGAGGCGTCCAGCAGCAGGTCCACCGAAAAGCCGGGGCGGGCGGAGTCCGTCTCCCGGACAAAGACCCGCCGGTCGGACAGCGCCGCCGCCCGCCAGACACGGGGGGTGTTCAACTTTCCGCTCCGGGCGGTCTCCTCCTCCGCCTGGCTGTGGACCCGGATACAGTTTTGAATCTGCTCCGTCAGCCGCCGGATAGTGTTTAGGTAGAGGGCAGCGTCCGCTGAGAAAGCCTCCCGGTTGTGCTCCTGCTGGAGCCGGGCCTGCTCCGCCAGCCGGCGGGCCTCCCCGCCGGGTGCCTGCTCCGGGGTGGGGACCCCGGCAGTGTACCACAGATGACAGCCCAAATGGAGGCCGGCGCACAGCTTCTGCTCCGCCGCCGCCAGCTCCCGCTGGGGCAGGAGGGAGGGGCCGAAGCAGCTCTGGATGTACAGCCGGTCAGAGGAAACGTCCTCCTTCAGCCGGATACTGGCTCGGCGGATGTCCAACTTTGTGCTGTCCCCCTCATCTGACCCCTTTCCGTGTCCGACAGAGGCCACATCGGTGTGGACGATCTCTGTGGGCATCAGCCGGGTCATCACCCCGGCCCATTTTCCCGTGAGGTGGAACCGCAGGGCGGCGGGCGGGCGGCTCTTTCCGTCGAAGAGGCGGAAGCGGGCAAACAGGTCCAGAATGGCGGGACAGACCGCCTCAGCCTCCAGGGGTCCGAGGGCCAGGGCGGCGGCCAGCCGTTTCTCATAGGGGGTCATCACCGGCGGGCGGCGGTCCAGGACGGTCCTCCACCGGGCGGACTGCATGGTGTAGCTGAGCTGATTTTTCGTCATCCACTCCTGACGGGAGAGGGTGTGCTCCTGCTCGAAGAACTCCTGCGCCCAGGCCCGGCGCAGGCCAGCTAAAACCGGCCGCCCGGGCAGCTCCAGCTGGTAGACGGCGCTCTCCAGGGCCAGCCAGGCCAGGTCGTCCAGCAGCGCCTGCCGCCGGTCCCCCGCCCAGGCCTGAAAGAGCCGGGCCGGCCCCTCCTCCCCGTACCACTTGCGGACACAGCCCACAATGGTGTTTAAGTACAGGTTCGGGCTCCCGTCGCCGTTCAGAGAGAGGAACAGGGGCTCGAAGCCGTAGACGCCCGCCCCGTTCCAGACCTGGTTCATCGCCCGGCGCTGTCCGGCGGTATGGTGGGCGCTCACGGGCCGAACAGCTCCCCTCGGGTGAGCTTGGGGGAGACCCGAGCCGCCATCACGTCCCGAATCAGGCCCTGCTCATAGCCGTCGGCGGTCTTGTTGGTGATCCCCATGTCCAGAGCGGGCCCGGAGGGAACCCCCGCCGCCATCAGCTCCAGGGCGTCCAGCAGCCCCCGCAGGTCCAGGGCCTTGGAGGAAATTTCACCGCCCTCGCACTTCTTTTGAAGGTCAAAGAAGAGCGAGACAAACTGCTGGCGGTATTTCTGTTTCAGCTCAGGACAGCGGTGTTTCAGCAGCCGGTCCAGATTTTCCGGGCTGATGGCGGGCATCTGGATGACCACGAACCGGGAGGCCAGGGCCTCGTTCAGCTCCCGGGTGCCGGCGTAGCCGTAGTTCATGGTGGCGATGAAGCGGGCGGCGGGGGCCATGGGGAGGCGGTCATACCCCGGGATGTCCAGCACCCGCCGGAAGTCCAGAACGGCGTGGAGGACGGCCAGTGCCTCGTTCTTCGCCATGTTGATCTCGTCCAGAATGCCGAAGCCCCCGTGCTGGGCACATTGGTAAACAGGCCCGGGCCGGAAACGGACCTGCCCCTCCGTGAAGGTGTCCGTCCCCACCAGACCGGAGGCGTCCAGATTCACATAGAAGGACACGTTCCAGGCGGGGCGGCCAAAGACTGCGGCCAGGTTTTCCGCCAGCACGTTCTTGCCAGTGGCCTTTCCCCCGGTGAGGAGCAAATTCTTTCCGCAGAGCAACGCGGCGATGGCCTGCTCCCAGACCTCCCGCCCGTAGTAGTGAAATTGGGGGACGGGGACCCGCTCCGGCAGCTCTGTGGGATTGTCTGTCCGGAATTGAGCCAGCTTCTCCAGCAGTTCGGAGCTGACCCCCTCCTCTTTTAGAAATGAGAGCATCGCCGAAGCACTTCCTTTGCCCGATAAAAGTTAGACCCGGACGGTGTCCCCACCGCCCGGGCCACAGCTTTGGTGATGGATGGATCACACAAAAAAAGAGGAGCATTCCTTTGAGCGTTCCCATCATAGCACCAAAATTTTGAAAATTAAAATACTTTTTCCCTTGTAACTACTATATCTTTTCGATATGATAATAAGCCCCAAAAAGGCTCCGAGATCATTTGACCCTGGAATCTATCCATCCACCTGAAAAAAATTCCCTAAGAAAGAATAATTATTTCATAAAGGAAATTCAGTTCTCAGAAGGGATCAATTTGACAACAGTAGTACTCTCAGCGGAGATTATCCGGGAACTGGCGAAAGCGGAATCCTGCATCATCCTGGGCCGGTGCGCCAATTACCTTCTGGCCGGCCACCCTAATGTGCTCCGGCTGTTCATCCACGCCCCGCTGGAGGCCCGCCTCGCCCGAGTGGCGTCCTACTCCCTGGCCTGGAGTCAGCGGGAAGTGGCCAGGCACATCCGGGTGGAGGACAAGCGCCGCGCCGCCTACTACCATTACTATACCGGTGAGGAGTGGCGGGACACTGCGGGCTATGACCTCTCCCTGGACTCTGGGGCCCTGGGGGAGGACGGCTGTGTGGAGCTGGTGCGAAGATTTCTGCCCCTTTTTTTAGAGGAGCTATAATGGAGCAGTGCCGTTTATACTAATTATACTAAAGGAAAGACTGCTCAAATTGTTTTCTGCCGCATATACCCCGCTATTTATCTGTGTTTCCCCAGCCGGAGACGAGGGAAATATGCGGAATTTTCAACGATAATTCTTAATATCCCAATTCGACCTCGTGTTGCCGGGAAAACAAGTCGAATAAATATGTTTATCAATCTTTTTTATTCCGCCATTTGGCAAAGTCCAATCTCCCTAACCAATTTCTCTTTACAGCTGAGGCCACAGGGCCTATAATGAACAGACGTAGTAGAATGATATGGGGGGCCTCATCATGGAGCTGCGCACCTTGCACTATTTTACCGTTGTAGCCCAGGAGCTGAACATCACCTGGGCAGCGGAAAAGCTGAATATGAGTCAGCCGCCCCTCAGCAACCAGATCAAGGCCCTGGAGGAGGAACTGGGGGTCCAGCTCTTTCTCCGGGGGAAGCGGCGTCTGGAGCTGACCGAGGAGGGATCTCTCCTGCTGCGCCGGGCGATTCAGATCCAGGAGCTGACGGACAAAACCCGGCAGGAGATCGCCAGCCTGCGGGAGGGGATGACCGGCACCATCTATCTGAGCATGGTGGAGGGCCGCGCCCCCTTTCTGGCCGCCCGGTGGATCGCCGGCTTCCGGGAGGAGTTCCCCCTGGTGCGCTACAACCTGTGGAACGGCAGCAGCGACGATGCACTGGACCGGCTGCGCAAGGGGCTGGCCGACCTGGCCGTCATCGCTGCCCCCTACGACACCGAGCACCTGGAGGGCTTCCCCGTGGGCCGGGAGCCCTGGGCCGCCATGCTCCACCCGAACCATCCCCTGGCCGGAGCGGAGGGAGACTCCATCCCCCTGTCCAGCCTGGTGGGGGAACCGCTCATCGTCCCCAGCCGGAAGTCCCGGATCGAAGCAATCCGCCGCTGGTTTGGAGAGATCGGCGCGGAACCCCGGATTCTCTGCGAGATGTCCAACTACATGGACGCGGCGGCCCTGACCAGCCATGGGGTGGGGATTAGCATCTTCCCTCAGACCATTGGGGTATCCAACGGGCTGGTGGTGTCCAAGGTGGTGACCCGGCCCTCCCGTCAGGTGGAGTATATCCTGGTCTGGAACAAGGGACAGGCCCCTTCCGGGCTGACCCGGGAGTTTATCCGCTATGTCCGGGACTACCTGGAGGAAAATCAGGCGGAATCATAGCAGGAGACAGCCCCCGCGCCCAACGGGCGCGGGGGCCTATCATATCAAAAAGATATGATAGCTGCAATGATATATGTATTTCCTTTTCTTCGGTTTCTGTGTTAGCATAAGAACATCCAAAGGGAAGCAATAAACCTTACGAGTTTAAAAGGAAAGAAGGATTTACTATGAAGAAGCTGTGGAAGATGCTGGACGAATACTATCGCACCTTTGCCAGATAAACCAATCGAAGCTCCTCTCTTCGCGTGATCCATCCATCACCGAAGCCATCGCCCGGACAGTGGAAACGCTGGCCGGGCATACTTATTCCGTTGTGATTTGGAGGTATTATCATGAGTATCCATGAGGAATGCGGCGTTTTTGGCGTGATTTCACCCCGTCCTGCGGACGTGGGCCGGCTGGCCTATTACGGCCTGTATGCTCTCCAGCACCGGGGACAGGAGAGCTGCGGCATCGTGGTCAACGACGACGGGGTGTTCGCCTCCCACAAGGACCTGGGGCTGGTGGGGGAGGTCTTCTCCGAAGAGATTTTGGACCGATTCCCCCGGGGAACTATGGCGGTGGGCCACACCCGCTACGGCACCACCGGGGCCTCCAACCGGAGCAACTGCCAGCCCATTGAGGTCAACCACCAGAAGGGCCGCATGGCCCTGGCCCACAACGGAAATCTCAGCAACGCCGCCCCCCTCCGGGACGAGCTGGAGCTGTCCGGGGCCATCTTCCACTCCACCAGCGACACCGAGATCATCGCCTACATCGTCACCAAAGAGCGGCTGTCCGCCCCCTCCATCGAGGATGCCCTCAGCGCCGCCATGGACAGGCTGGAGGGGGCCTACTCCCTGGTGCTCATGTCCCCCCAGAAGCTGATCTGCGCCCGGGACCCCCACGGCTTCCGTCCCCTGTGCTACGGCAAAATGGAGGACGGGACTTACGTGGCCGCCTCGGAGAGCTGCGCGCTGACGGCGGTGGGGGCGGAGTTCGTCCGGGACCTGGAGCCGGGAGAGATTCTGGTGTTCTCTAAAGATGGTATTGTCTCCCGCCGGGAACACTGCGGCAAGGCGGAACCTGCCCCCTGCATCTTTGAGTACATCTACTTCGCCCGCCCGGATTCGGTGATCGACGGGGTGTCTGTCCACGCCGCCCGGCTGCGGGCGGGAGAAATCCTGGCCCATACCCACCCGGTCCAGGCGGACGTGGTGGTGGGGGTG
>CAPGBJ010000013.1 GCA_948616425.1 uncultured Oscillospiraceae bacterium | reverse complement strand
TCATCAAGCGCCCCATCATCACCGAGCAGTCCATGGAGCAGACCGAGATGAAACGCTACACCTTTGAGGTCGCCAAAACCGCCAACAAAATTGAAATTGCCAAAGCGATTGAGGAGATCTTCGGCGTGAAGGTGGCCAAGGTGAACACCCTGAACATGCAGGGGAAGGAGAAGCGGATGGGCGCCCGTCCCGCCGGCCGCCGGCCCAGCTGGAAGAAGGCCATGGTCACCCTGACCGCTGACTCCAAGACCATCGAGTTCTTCGAGGGTATGGTGTAAGGAGGAATTGAGAAATGGCTATTAAGACTTATAAGCCCACAACCCCCTCCCGCCGTCACATGACTGTGTCTGCCTTCGAGGGGATCGACAAGAAGGCCAAGCCTGAGCGCGCCCTCACTGAGGTGCTGAAAAAGCACGCGGGCCGCAACAGCTACGGCCGGATCACCGTCCGTCACCACGGCGGCGGCAACAAGCAGAAGTACCGCATCATCGACTTCAAGCGGGACAAGGAGGGCAAGGCCACCGTGGTCAACCTCCAGTACGACCCCAACCGCTCCGCCAATATCGCCCTCATCCAGTATGAGGACGGCGAGCGCCGCTATATCCTGGCCCCCAACGGCCTGAAGGCGGGCCACGTGATTATGACCGGCCCCGACGCCGACATTCTGCCCGGCAACTGCTTGCCCATCGCCAACATCCCCGTGGGCGAGACCATCCACTGCATCGAGCTCTACCCCGGCAAGGGCGCCCAGCTGGTGCGCGCCGCCGGCGTGGCCGCGCAACTGATGGCCAAGGAGAACGGCATGGCCCAGGTCCGCCTCCCCTCCGGCGAGGTCCGCCTGGTCCGGGAGAACTGCAAGGCCACCATCGGCCAGGTGGGCAACACCGACTGGGCCAATATCCAGATCGGCAAGGCCGGCCGCAAGCGCCACATGGGCTGGCGGCCCACCGTCCGCGGCTCCGTGATGAACCCCTGCGACCACCCCCACGGCGGCGGCGAGGGCAAGAGCCCTGTAGGCCGTCCCGGCCCTGTCACCCCCTGGGGCAAGCCCGCCCTGGGCTACAAGACCCGCAAGACCAAGAACCGCACTGACAAATTCATTGTCAAGCGCCGCGGCACCAAGTAAGGAGGGAGTGTAGAAGATGAGCAGAAGTATCAAGAAAGGCCCCTTTTGCGCCCCTGAGCTGCTGAAGCGGGTCGACGAACTGAACAAGAAGAACGAGAAGAAGGTCCTGAAGACCTGGAGCCGCGCCTCCACCATCTTCCCCTCCTTCGTGGGACACACCTTTGCTGTGCACGATGGCCGCAAGCACGTGCCCGTCTATGTCACCGAGGACATGGTGGGCCACAAGCTGGGCGAGTTCGTGCCCACCCGCACCTTCCGGGGCCATGCGGGCAGCAAGACCGGTAAGTAAGGAGGAGAGACGAAGATGGAAGCAAAAGCCAATCTGAAATATCTGCGGATCTCTCCCCGTAAGGTGAAGATCGTCCTGGATTTGATCCGGGGCAAGGATGTGGGCACCGCCACCGCCATCCTGATGCAGACCCCCAAGGCCGCCTCTGAGCCTGTGCTCAAGCTGCTGAAGAGCGCCGCCGCCAACGCGGAGAACAACCACCAGATGGACCCTGAGAAGCTGTACGTGTCCGCCTGCTACGCCAACCCCGGCCCCATCATCAAGCGCATTATGCCCCGGGCCCAGGGCCGCGCCTATCGGATCAACAAGCGTACCTCTCACGTCACCATCGCCGTGAGCGAGCGCTAAGGGAGGAGGAACAATATGGGACAGAAAGTGAATCCCCACGGCCTGCGCGTGGGTGTCATCAAGGATTGGGACTCCCGCTGGTATGCCCGCAACGAGAAGGTGGGCGACCTGCTGGTGGAGGACAAGAAGATCCGTGACTACCTGAAGAAGACCCTCTACGGCGCCGGTATCCCCAAGATCGAGATCGAGCGGGACAACGCCAAGGTCCGCATCTACCTGCACTGCGCCCGTCCCGGCGTGGTTATCGGCAAGGGCGGCGAGGACATCAAGAAGATCGAGGCCCAGCTGGTCAAGCTGACCGGCAAGCCGGTGGACCTGAAGATTGTGGAGGTCCGGGACGTGGACACCAACGCCCAGCTGGTGGCTGAGAACATCGCCCAGCAGCTGGAGAAGCGCATCGGCTTCCGCCGGGCTATGAAGAACTCCATGGGCCGGGCCATGCGCTCCGGCGCCAAGGGCATCAAGACCTGCTGCTCCGGCCGTCTGGGCGGCGCTGAGATCGCCCGGTCCGAGCATTACCACGACGGCACCATCCCCCTGCAGACCCTCCGGGCCGACATCGACTACGGCTTTGCCGAGGCTGCCACCACCTACGGCCGCATCGGCGTGAAGGTGTGGATCTACAAGGGCGAGGTGCTCACCCAGGCCCTGCGCACCACCCCCCGTACCCTGGACACCAGCAAGCCCTATCAGGAGCGCCGCGACCGTCCCCGCCGGGACCGCCGAGACGGCGACCGCCGGGGCGGCTTTAACCGGGACCGCCAGGGCGGCGGCTTCAACCGCGATCGCGGCCCCCGTCCCGCCGGCCAGGGCAACTTTAACAACAACCGTGGCCCCCGTCCTGCCGGGGACAACACTCCGAAGGAAGGAGGCGCTCAGTAATGCTGCTCCCTAAGCGCGTAAAATACCGCCGTGTGCACCGCGGCCGCCTGAAGGGCAAGGCCAGCCGGGGCAACACCGTCAGCTACGGTGAGTACGGCCTCCAGGCCATTGAGCCCGCCTGGATCACCAGCAACCAGATTGAGGCAGCCCGTATTGCCATGACCCGCCACACCAAGCGCGGCGGCAAGGTCTGGATCAAGATTTTCCCTGATAAGCCCGTCACTGAGAAGCCTGCCGAGACCCGCATGGGCTCCGGTAAGGGCTCCCCCGAGTACTGGGTGGCCGTGGTCAAGCCCGGCCGGGTCATGTTCGAAATCGCCGGCGTCTCCGATGAGACCGCCCGTGAGGCCCTGCGCCTGGCCAGCCACAAGCTGCCTGTCAAGTGCAAGATCGTCAAGCGCGAGGAGACTGAGAAGGGTGGTGAAGCGTAATGAAGGCCAATGACGTTCGCAAGCTGTCCGCCGCCGAGCTGGAGACCAAGCTGGTGGACCTGAAAAAGGACCTGTTCAACCTCCGCCTTCAGCACGCCACCAACCAGCTGGACAATCCCCTGCGCATCGCTGAAGTGAAGAAGGATATCGCCCGGGTCAAGACCATCATCCGCGAGCAGCAGCTCGCAGGCCGCTAAGAGGAGGAATAGAAGATGGAAAACAGAACTTCTTCCCGCAAGACCAGAGTCGGCCTGGTGGTTTCGGACAAGATGGACAAGACCGTTGTGGTCGCCATCGCCGACCGCGTGGCCCATCCTCTGTACAAGAAGATCGTAAAGAGAACCTATAAGCTGAAGGCTCATGATGAGAACAACCAGTGCGGCGTGGGCGACCGCGTCAAGGTCATGGAGACCCGCCCCCTGTCCAAGGACAAGCGGTGGCGCGTGGTTGAGATCATCGAGAAGGCGAAATAAGGAGGTGTCGGCAGCATGATTCAGCAGGAAACTTATTTGAAGGTGGCCGACAACACCGGCGCCAAGGAGATCAAGACCATCCTGGTGCTGGGCGGCTCCAAGCGGAAGTTCGGCAACATCGGCGACGTGATCGTGGCTTCGGTCCGCAAGGCCCAGCCCGGCGGCACCGTGAAGAAGGGCGAGGTGGTCAAGGCCGTTATCGTCCGCTCTTCCAAGGGCGTGCGCCGTCCTGACGGCTCCTACGTCCGCTTTGACGACAACGCCGCTGTCCTCATCCGTGACGACAAGAACCCCCGCGGCACCCGTATCTTTGGCCCAGTGGCCCGTGAGCTGCGCGACAAGGACTATATGAAGATCCTGTCCCTGGCTCCCGAAGTGCTGTAAGGGAGGGTTACCGATGAACAAATTGAGTATCAAGAGCGGCGATACCGTCGTCGTCCTGTCTGGCAAGGACAAGGGCAAGCAGGGCAAGGTTATGTCCGTAGACCCCAAGGCCGGCAAGGTGATCGTGGAGAAGGTTAACATGGTCTCCCGCCACACCAAGCCCCGCCAGCAGGGCCAGCAGGGCGGCATCCTCCAGAAGGAGGCCCCCATCTACGCCTGCAAGGTGCAGCGCGTGTGCCCCAAGTGCAACAAGCCCACCCGGCCCGCCCACAAGCTGCTGGCCGACGGCAAGAAGGTCCGCGTCTGCAAGAAGTGCGGCGCTGAGATTTAAGAGAGGAGGAGCGAAATGGCTAATACACCTAACCTGAAGAAGCTGTACCAGGACGAGGTCGCTCCTGCTCTGATGCAGAAGTTTGGCTACAAGTCCACCATGCAGATTCCCCGCCTGGAAAAGATCGTGGTCAACGTGGGCTGCAGCGAGGCCCGTGAGAACGCCAAGGTGCTGGACGCCGTGGTCAACGACCTGACCACCATCACCGGCCAGAAGGCGGTTATCACCAAGGCTAAGAAGTCCGTGGCTAACTTTAAGCTGCGTGAGGGCATGCCCATCGGCGCCAAGGTCACCCTGCGGGGCAGCAAGATGTGGGAGTTCCTGGACCGCCTGTTCAACGTGGCCCTGCCCCGCGTCCGTGACTTCCGGGGCATCTCCGCCGACGCCTTCGACGGCCGGGGCAACTACGCCCTGGGCATCAAGGAGCAGCTGATCTTCCCCGAGATCGAGTATGACAAGATCGACAAGATCCGCGGCATGGACATCGTGGTGTGCACCACCGCCCAGACCGATGAGGAGGCCCGTGAGCTGCTGAAGCTGGTGGGCGCTCCCTTCGCCGGCCGCTAAGAGGAGGAAGAATTTATGGCTAAAAAGTCTATGATCCTGAAGCAGCAGAAGGAGCCCAAGTTCTCCTCCCGCCGCTACAACCGCTGCAAGCTGTGCGGCCGTCCCCACGCCTACCTCCGGGACTACGGCATCTGCCGTATCTGCTTCCGCGAGCTGGCCTATAAGGGACAGATCCCCGGAGTCCGCAAGGCCTCCTGGTAAAAAGAGTGAAAATGTCCGGAACGGAGCCGAAAAAGCTCCGTTCCGGCATATCTCTGTCCACACGCTCGTGTGTTCGGACGAAGTTTTCCTTGCAAATCCTCCCTTTCGGGAGTATAATCAATCGTTGTGTCCCCGTGGGACAACTTAAATTGCTCCACACGCTGCCGTGCGTTTAACCTGCGTACCGTATAAACTCCAGAAGCCTCTGGAAAGTGGTATGGCCGCAGGGAAGCGAAAAGCCTCCTTTAGAAAGGAGGTGCCCCAGTGCGCACACTGGGGCGGAGGATTGCGTTTTGCGGAGCAAAACATACGAAGTAAACCAGGTTTCTGCAAGCTTGTCTGCTTCGCACATTTCGCCTGCGGCGAAATACAATCCTCAGTCAGCCTGTGGCTGACAGCTCCTTTCCAAAGGAGCCTTGCCCTGCGGGGGACGGCAGAGCTCCACGGGGAAGCATTTGGTCAAACCCGCACATGCGGTTTTGATAGGAGAATCCGGGCCCAACGTGTACAGGCCCTGGGAGCTCCTGAATACAAAAATGCGCCTGCCCCAACCAGGCGCGGGGCGGTCAACAGGTCGCAGGAACGACCTAACCTGCGATACCTTGCCGTCTGTACCGGACAAAACCGGTAATCTGTATAGGAGGTAATCACGCAATGCAAATCACCGACCCTATCGCGGATATGCTGACCCGTATCCGCAACGCGAACAACGCCAAGCATGACACCGTGGATGTGCCCGCGTCCAACATGAAGAAGTCCATCGCGCAGATCCTGCTGGACGAGGGGTATATCAAGAACTTCCAGCTCATCGACGACGGCACCCAGGGCGTCATCCGCATCGCCCTGAAGTACAACGCCGGCAAGGAGAAGGTCATCTCCGGCCTGAAGCGGGTGTCCAAGCCCGGCCTGCGGGTGTACGCCGGCGCTGACGAGCTGCCCAAGGTCCTCCGCGGCCTGGGAATCGCCATTGTTTCCACGTCCAAGGGCGTCATGACCGACAAGAAGGCCCGCGAGGCCCATGTCGGCGGCGAAGTCCTGGCATTTATCTGGTAAGGAGGGTATAGGAATGTCCAGAATTGGTAGAGCTCCTATCGCCATTCCCGCCGGAGTGGAGATCAAGGTAGAGGACAACAATGTTGTCACCGTCAAGGGCCCCAAGGGCACCCTGACACAGCAGTTCAACCCCAACATGGCCATCACCGTGGAGGGCGCTGAGCTGAAGGTCACCCGTCCCAACGACGCCAAGGAGAACCGCTCCCTGCACGGCCTCACCCGCACCCTGCTGAACAACATGGTGGTGGGCGTGACCGAGGGCTACAAGAAGGAGCTGGATGTGAACGGCGTGGGCTACCGTGTGGCCAAAGAGGGCAGCAAGCTGGTGATGAACCTGGGCTATTCCCACCAGGTTATCATGGAGGAGAACGCGGACATCAGCATCGAGGTCCCCAGCCCCAACAAAATTGTGATCCTGGGCTGCGACAAGCAGAAGGTGGGCCAGTTTGCCGCTGAAGTGAGAGAGAAGCGTCCCCCCGAGCCTTACAAGGGCAAGGGTATCAAGTATACTGACGAGGTCATCCGCCGCAAGGCTGGTAAGACCGGCGCCAAGAAGTAATAAGGAGGTGTGCCACTTATGATCAACAGACCCGATACTCGCTCCCAGCGCATTAAG
Source organism: uncultured Oscillospiraceae bacterium (assembly GCA_948616425.1). Lineage (GTDB taxonomy): Bacteria > Bacillota > Clostridia > Oscillospirales > Oscillospiraceae > Lawsonibacter. The sequence continues at coordinate 46,237 of CAPGBJ010000013.1, read as the reverse complement.
CGCCACAAGCGTGTGCGTGCCAAGATTTCCGGCACGCCCGAGCGTCCCCGCCTGTGCGTTTTCCGCAGTGAGACCAACATCTATGCCCAGGTGATCGACGACGTGAACGGCGTCACCCTGGTTTCCGCTTCTTCCCTGGAGAAGGACTTCAAGGTGGACGGCACCAAGTCCGACGCCGCCAAGCAGGTTGGCGCAAACGTGGCGGAGCGCGCCAAGGCCAAGGGCATCGACACTGTGGTCTTCGACCGCGGCGGCTATGTCTACCACGGCCGCGTGAAGGCTCTGGCCGAGGGCGCCCGCGAGGGCGGCCTGCAATTCTAAGGGAGGAGGAAAAAACTATGGCTAGATTTGAGAGAGAGCCCAGCGAGTTCGTTGAAAAGCTGGTCTATCTGAACCGCGTATCCAAGACCGTCAAGGGCGGCCGCGTGGCCAAGTTCTCCGCCCTCATGGTGGTGGGCGACGAGAAGGGCCGCGTGGGCTTTGGCCTGGGCAAGGCCGCCGAGGTGCCCGAGGCCATCCGCAAGGGCATCGAGGACGCCAAGAAGAACATGATCAACGTGTCCCTGTCCGGCACCACCATCCCCCATGAGGTGATCGGTGAGTTCGGGGCCGGCCGTGTGCTGATGAAGCCAGCCGCCCCCGGTACCGGCGTCATCGCCGGCGGCCCGGTGCGTGCCGTGATGGAAGCCATCGGCATTAAAGACATCCGTACCAAGTGCCTGCGCTCCAACAATCCGCAGAACGTGGTCTCCGCCACCTTCGAGGGGCTGAAGTCCCTGCGCACCCCCGAGGAAGTGGCCCGCGTGCGCGGCAAGAGTGTGGAAGAGATCTTGGGTTAAGGAGGGTCAAAAATGGCTAATCTGAATATTAAGCTGGTCAAGAGCCTCAATGGCCGCATTGCCAAGCACAAGGCGACCGCCGAAGCTCTGGGCCTCCGCAAGATCGGCGACACCACCGTGCAGCCCGACAACCAGGCTACCCGGGGCAAGCTCGCCCACATCGGCTACCTGCTCCAGGTGACCGAGGAAAACTAACGAGGAGGCGCACGACATGAATCTGCATGAACTTTCCCCCGCCCCCGGCTCCAACACCAAGGCTTACCGCAAGGGCCGGGGCGCCGGTTCCGGCAACGGCAAGACCGCCGGCCGGGGCCACAAGGGCCAGTGGGCCCGCTCCGGCGGCGGCGTCCGCGTGGGCTTCGAGGGCGGCCAGATGCCTCTGGCCCGCCGCCTGCCCAAGCGGGGCTTCCACAACATTTTTGCCAAGCCCCTGGAGGCCATCAACGTCTCCGCCCTGGAGAAATTCGAGGACGGCGCCACGGTGGATGTCGATATGCTGCGGGCAAAGGGCATTCTGACCAAGTGCCAGTACGGCGTGAAGATCCTGGGCAATGGCGAACTCTCCAAGAAACTGATTGTAAAGGCTTCCGCTTTCTCCGCCTCTGCCAAGGAAAAAATTGTGGCTGCCGGCGGTAAGTGGGAGGTGGTCTGACTATGATTCAGACCATCCGCAACGCGTGGAAGGTCCCAGAGCTGAAAAAGAAGATGCTCTTTACCATTATGGCCCTGCTCATCTTCCGCCTCGGCTCCGCCATCCCCGTACCCTATATCGACAGCGCGTCCCTGCGTCAGTATATGGACAGCCAGACCGGTATCCTGGGCCTGATGAACGCCATGAGCGGCTCCGCCTTCTCTATGGCCACCGTCTTTGCTTTGTCCATCCAGCCCTATATCAACAGCTCCATCATCATTCAGCTGCTCACTGTGGCCATCCCCGCGCTGGAGCGCATGGCCCGCGAGGGCGGCGAGGAGGGCCGGAAGAAGATCGCCTCCATCACCCGGTACACCACCGTGGCCATCGCCCTGCTTCAGGGCTTCGGCTACTACAGTCTGGTGAAGCATCTTCCCGGCGGCGGAACGCTGGTGAACACCGGCGGGCTGCCCGGCTGGTGGGGCGGACTGGTGATTGTCCTGTCCTTCACTGCCGGTTCCGCCTTCTTGATGTGGCTGGGTGAGCAGATCACCGAGTTTGGCATTGGCAACGGTATCTCTATCATCCTATTCGCCGGCATTGTCTCCCGGTTCCCCAAGATGGTGTCCGACGGCATCGCTGGCCTGCGGGTATGGAATGATGTCCGTGTGGGCAATGTCAGCGAGAAGACCTTTACCGACTTGGGCGCCACTGCCGAACAGGCCCAGGAACAGTTGGCGGCCTATGCCAAAAACGGCTTGGCCCCCTGGATGCTCCTGCTGATTGCGGTCGGCATGCTGGCTCTGGTGGTCTTCATCGTCTATATCAACAACGCCGAGCGGCGCATTCCCGTGCAGTATGCCAAGCGGGTCGTGGGCCGGAAGATGTACGGCGGCCAGTCCACCCACATCCCCATGAAGGTGAGTATGGCGGGCGTTATGCCCATCATCTTTGCCCAGTCCATCGCCTCCCTGCCCGCCACCATCTGCGGCTTTATGGGCATCACCAAGGAGACCCCAGGTTTCGGCGGCGGCCTGATGAAGGTGTTTGACACAGCGGCCCCCTTCTACAGCATCATCTATTTCCTGCTGATTGTGGGCTTTAGCTATTTCTACTCCACCATGGCCTTTAACCCCATCGAGGTGGCCAACAACCTGAAGAAGAACGGCGGCTTTATTCCCGGTCTGCGGCCGGGTAAACCCACCATTGACTTCCTCATGCGGGTGCTCAATAAGATTACCATGTTTGGGGCCCTGTACCTGTCTGTGATTGCCATCGCGCCCATCATCACCGGCAATCTGGTGGGCTACCAGTCTCTGGCCATCGGCGGCACCTCCGTCATCATCGTGGTGGGCGTCGCCCTGGAGACTGTGAAGCAGATGGAGGCCCAGATGCTCATGCGGCACTACAAGGGCTTCCTGGAGTAAGGAGAGACGGCTATGGGTATGAAACTGATCCTGCTGGGCGCCCCTGGCGCCGGCAAAGGGACCCAGGCCGAGATTCTCAGCGCCAAGCTGGGGATCCCCACCATCTCTACCGGCAATATTCTCCGCGCCGCCATCAAGGAGGGCACCCCCACCGGGCTGGAGGCCAAGCGGTATATGGACGCCGGTAAGCTGGTGCCTGATTCGGTGATTATCGGCATTGTGGCCCAGCGGCTGGCACAGCCTGACTGCGCCAGGGGCTTTATCCTGGACGGGGTGCCCCGCACCATCGGCCAGGCCGAGGCGCTGGACGAGCACGGCGTCACCTTCGACCGAGTGTTGTCCATTGAAATTTCCGACGGGGAAATTGAGGAGCGCATGTCGGGCCGCCGGGTGTGTCAGAACTGTGGTACCCCCTACCATGTGAAGGCCCGTCCTCCCAAGGCGGAGGGCGTGTGCGACGCCTGCGGCGGCACACTGGTCCAGCGGGAGGACGACCGGGCCGAGACCGTCCGGAAACGCCTGGAGGTCTACCATGCCGAGACCGAACCTCTGAAGGGCTTCTACGAGGGGAAGGGTATCCTGGCCCCCGTGGCCAATCAGGACACCATAGAAGGGACCAACAAGGTGATCATGGAGGCGCTGGGACTCTGATGGCGCTGGAAATGATATCACTAAAATCCCAACGGGAGATCGAGGCCATGCGCCGGGCCGGGCGGCTTACCGCCCAGGCCCGGGCACTGGCTGGCTCTATGGTCCGTCCGGGCGTCACCACCCACGAGATTGACAGGGCGGTCCGCCGCTTTATCGAAAGCCACGGGGCCAAGCCCTCCTTTCTGGGTTACGGCGGCTTCCCCGGCTCGGCCTGCATCTCGGTAAACGAGGTGGTCATCCACGGCATCCCCAACCAGCGCAAGCTGAAGGAGGGGGACATTGTCAGTATCGACGTGGGCGCCTTCATCGGCGGGTTCCACGGGGACTGCGCCGCCACCTACCCCTGCGGCCAGGTGAGCGACGAGGCGTCCAGGCTGATCCAGGTCACCCAGCAGAGCTTCTGGGAGGGCATCAAGCAGGCCCGCCAGGGCTGCCGGGTGAGCGACATCGGCCACGCCGTCCAGGTCTATGTGGAGGCCAACGGTTTTTCTGTGGTCCGGGACTTTGTGGGCCACGGCGTGGGTGCCAGGCTCCACGAGGCCCCCGAGGTGCGCAACTTTGGCCCGGCCGGTCACGGCCCCCGGCTTCAGCCGGGCATGACCATCGCTGTGGAGCCCATGGTGTGCGCCGGAGGCTGGCAGGTGAAAAACCTGGAGGGCAACTGGACTACCGTCACACAGGACGGCTCTCTGGCCGCCCACTACGAAAATACCATCCTCATCACCGAGGACGGCCCGGAGGTCCTGACCGTCACGGAGGACGGGGCCTATGTTTGATTACACAGGCCAGATCGTCCAGGCTGCTGCCGGACGGGACAGGGGCGGTATCTTCTGCGTGGTGGGAGTGGATCAGGAGCGGACCATGCTTCTGCTGGCAGACGGGAAGCGGCGGAAAATCGCCCGCCCCAAGGCCAAAAAGCTGGGCCATGTGATACACCTGACCGACAGCCAGACCGCGTATGACCACCCGGTGGTCCGCAGTCTGCAGCAGGGAGAACCGGTCTCCGACCGAGCATTGAGACGGGCGCTGGCCGCCTTCAAGGAGGGATCTACGCTTGGCGAAAGATGATATGATCGAATTGGAGGGCGTCGTCACCGAGGCCCTGCCCAACACCACATTCCATGTGGATATCGGAAACGGACACATCATCCTGGCACATATTTCCGGCAAGCTGCGGATGAACTTCATCCGCATCCTGCCCGGTGACAAGGTGACCATTCAGATGTCACCCTACGACCTCACCCGAGGCCGTATCACTTGGAGATCCAAGTAATTTGTAACTATCAATGACCGCGTTGTCCGGGACCTTTCCGGGAGCCTTGCCTCCGGGAAGGCGGCCGCCGGCCGCCCCCAAACCGAAGCCCAGTGAAGCGGGTTCGGTTTGGAGAGGAGGAGCGGCGAAATGAGTGAACTTTGCCCTTCGGGCAAAGCGAAGGATATGCAGCCCGCGACGACGACGGGGCCGTTAGGCATTCAGGAGGTTTTAACAATGAAAGTCAGACCGTCCGTGAAGCCCATGTGCGAGAAGTGCAAAGTCATCAAGCGCAAGGGCAAAGTCATGGTAATTTGCGAAAACCCCAAGCATAAGCAGAGACAAGGTTAATTGGAGGTGCTGTAAAAAATGGCTCGTATTGCCGGTATTGACCTGCCGAGAGAGAAGAGAATCGAGATCGGCCTCACTTATATCTACGGCATTGGGCGCACCAGCGCCAACAAGATCCTGGCCAAGGCTGGGGTAAATCCTGACACCCGCGTGAAGGACCTCACCGAGGAGGACGAGGCCAAGCTGCGTGAGGTCATCCACGACTACACCGTGGAGGGCGACCTGCGCCGGAACGTGGCGATGGACATCAAGCGGCTGACCGAGATCGGCTGCTACCGGGGCATCCGCCACCGCAAGGGGCTGCCCGTCCGGGGCCAGCGGTCCAAGACCAACGCCCGTACCCGCAAGGGTCCCAAGCGTACCGTCGCCAATAAGAAGAAGTAAGGAGGGATACACATGGCTGCGAACAAAGGTAAGAAAGTGGTGCGCAAGCGCCGCGAACGCAAGAACGTAGAGAGGGGCCAGGTGCATATCCGCTCCTCCTTCAACAACACCATGGTCACCGTCACCGACGCCCAGGGCAACGCTCTGTCTTGGTGCTCCTCCGGCGCGCTGAATTTCCGGGGTTCTCGGAAGTCCACTCCCTACGCCGCGCAGAGCGCCGCCGAGACGGCCGCCAAGGCCGCCATGGAGTATGGCTTAAAGAGCGTAGAGGTCTACGTGAAGGGCCCCGGCCAGGGCCGCGAGGCCGCCATCCGGGCGCTGCAGGCCGTGGGTCTGGAAGTCACCCTGATTAAGGACGTGACCCCTGTTCCCCACAACGGCTGCCGGCCCCCGAAGCGCCGCCGTGTCTGATTGAAGGAGGTTTTGACAGATGGCTAGAAATATGCAGCCCATCGCCAAGCGGTGCAAGGCGCTGAACCTGTCCCCCGCCGCCATGGGCTATGCCAAGAAGACGACCAACCGCAACCCCAAGGGCCAGATGCGCAAGAAGCAGTCTGAGTACGCCATGCAGATGACCGAGAAGCAGAAGGTCAAGTTCGTCTACGGCATCATGGAGAAGCAGTTCCATATGTACTACGAGAAGGCCAGCCGTATGCAGGGCAAGACAGGCGAGAACCTGCTTACCCTCATTGAGCGCCGGCTGGACAATGTGGTGTACCGTCTGGGCTTTGCCATGACCCGCCGTGAGGCCCGTCAGCTTACTACCCACGGCCACTTCACCGTCAATGGTCAGCGGGTGGACGTTCCCTCCTACCTGGTCAAGTCCGGCGACGTAGTCGAGGTGCGGGAGAAGAGCCGCGCCTCCGTCAAGTTCAAGCGCCTGACCGGCGAGGACGCCCCCGTGGTCAACGTGCCCAAGTGGCTGGACCGCAACAAGAATACCCTCCAGGGCACCGTCGTTGCCATGCCCACTCGGGACGACATCGACTTCCCCGTGGAAGAGCACCTCATCGTCGAGCTGTATTCTAAGTAAAATTCCTTCGGCAGCTCTGCAAATCATTGGCGTGCGGGGGCCGGCGCCCTTGACAGCCCTTACCCGGCGGACACAGTTGCGTTCCGGGCGGAGGGCCAGCGGCCGCCCCTGCACCCAGATGGCGGGCAGACTGGTTGCGTAACTTAGAGAACCCTCAGATATTGGTGAGCTGAATGAAGCGGCGCAGATGCGCCGCCGAGAAAAGGAGGGTATTCTAGCATATGATAGAAATTGAAAAGCCCCGCATTGAATGTGTGGAAAATCCTGGTGACGGCTCCTACGGCAAGTACGTGGTAGAGCCCCTGGAGCGGGGCTACGGTACCACCTTGGGCAACTCCCTGCGGAGGATTCTGCTGTCCTCTCTGCCCGGCACTGCGGTGACCTCCATCAAGATTTCCGGAGTGCAGCACGAGTTTACCACGATCCCCGGCATCAAGGAGGATGTGACCGAAATTGTCCTCAATGTGAAGGGGATTATTGCGAAACTCTACTGTGAGGGTGTGAAAACCGTCCATATTGAGGCGGCTGGGGAGTGCAAAGTCACTGCCGGTGATATCAAGGCGGACGCCGATGTAGAGATTCTGAATCCGGACCTGCATATTGCGACTCTGGGCCCAGACGCCACCCTCTCCATGGAGCTGACCCTGTCCCACGGGCGTGGCTATATCCCTGCGGATAAAAACAAGCCCGCCCAGTCCATCATCGGGATTATCCCTGTGGACTCCATCTATACTCCTGTGCGTAAGGTCAACTATTTCGTGGAGAACACCCGTGTAGGGGACGCCACGGACTACGACAAGCTGACTCTAGAGGTCTGGACCAACGGCACCATTGACGCCCGGGATGCCGTCTCCCTTGGGGCCCGCATTCTGTGCGACCACTTCACCTTGTTCACCGACCTGTCCGAGACCATGGGCACCCGCTCTACTGTGGTAGAGAAGGCAGAGGCCCAGCGGGATAAGGTGATGGAGATGACCATTGACGACATGGACCTGTCCGTCCGTTCCTATAATTGTCTGAAGCGGGCCAACATCAACACGGTGGAGGACCTGATCTCTAAGACCGAGGAAGAGATGATGAAGGTGCGGAATTTGGGGCGCAAGTCCTTGGAAGAAGTCATCAACAAGCTGTCCATGATGGGGCTGTCCCTGGCCAGCGAGGAGAACAACTAAGCGCCGAATCCCCGAGCAGGGGAGCTTGGACCGAAGCGAGGGGGAGAAACCAAGACGCCAAAAGCGGCTGTTTCGAGTCCGAGACGGAGGGAAAGCGACCCGGCCGCGAGGGGACCGAGGCGTGACAACTAAGCGCCGAATCCCCGAGCAGGGGAGCTTGGACCGAGGCGCGATAACTAAGGAAAAAGCGTATGTAACGTTCCGCTTTGTGCGGCCTTTGCCGCCTAAAATGAACGAATCTAAATCTGATCTCGCCACGCGAGGTCGAAGGAGTGTTTACCATGTCTCAGAAGAACCGTAAACTGGGCCGCACCAGCGATCAGCGCCGGGCTATGCTCCGCGCCATGGTCACCTACCTGCTGGAGAACGGCCAGATCAAGACCACCGTCACCCGCGCCAAGGAGGTGGCTCCCGTGGCCGAGAAAATGATCACCCTGGCCAAGACCAATACGCTGGCCTCCTACCGTCAGGCCCTGTCCTACATCACGAAGGAGGACGTGGCCAACAAACTGTTTAAGGAGATCGGACCCAAGTATGCCGACCGCAACGGCGGCTATACCCGGATTGTCCGTATCGGCCCCCGCCGGGGCGATGCCGCTGAAATGGCCATCATCCAGCTGGTGTAATTGATGGGAAAAGCCCGCCTGCCTGGCGGGCTTTTCTTTTTTGAAAATTACAGCAGAGATAAAAGGTCCCGTCCACTGGACGGGACCTTTTTGCTATCTAAGAGAGGGGCTCATGTTTTTGTGCATGGGCCTTGATTTTTTCAAAGGTCTCATCGCTAAGATCATGCTCCATCTTACAGGCGTCGGCAGCGGCTGTCTCTGCACTGACCCCCAGGGCCACCAAAAATTTGGTCAGCAGTTTGTGGCGGTTATAGATGCGCTGAGCAATCTCCTCCCCCGGAGGCAACAGAGTGATGAAACCGTCAGGGTCTACCTCGATATAGCCATTTTCCCGGAATCGCTTCATGGCCACGCTGACGCTGGGCTTGGTCAGCTCCAGCTGATGGACCACGTCGATGGAGCGCACGGTGCCCTGACGTTCCCGCAAGATCAGGATCGCCTCCAAGTAGTCCTCAGCAGATTCGTGAATATTCATAACTTACACTCCTTTACCAGTAAGGTTATCATACAAAAACTCAAAAAGCAAGAAATTTTATCTGGAGCCTTGACAAAATGAGTTAGTTTTAGTAAACTTTGGAGGAAAAAAGTTAGTAAACACTAACCGAGAAGGAGGGAACCTATGATACCGCTGACAATGGCACAGGCGGGGGAGCTTGTCACCATTCGCAGGATGACAGGCAGAGATGAGGCAGGCCAGCGCATGGCCGAGCTGGGTTTTGTAGCAGACAGCGACGTGGTGGTGGTCAGCCGGATGGCCGGCAGTCTGGTCGTCCAAGTGAGGGACAGCCGAGTGGCCCTGGATCAGGGCATGGCCAGGCGAATTATGGTGGAGAGGAGAGGGAAAGATGAGGACATTGAAGGATGTCAAGGTAGGGCAGAGTGCCACTGTGGTACGGCTGTGCGGTGAGGGCCCGGTAAAGCGCCGGATCATGGATATGGGTATCACCAAAGGGGTGGAAATCTTTGTCCGTAAGGTGGCCCCCTTGGGCGACCCTATGGAACTGAAGGTCCGTGGCTATGAGCTGTCTTTGCGTAAGACAGATGCAGAAATGATTGAGGTGAGGTAGGGGGCTGGCCGGCTCTGTGTCCCACACAGAGAAAATTAATCGGCAGTTTTTTTGACCAGGAGTTAGTTACATCTAATTGAGAGGAGAACAATTGCGATGAGCATTAAAATTGCCCTGGCGGGCAACCCCAACTGCGGCAAGACCACTCTGTTTAACATCCTCACTGGGGCGAGTCAGTACGTGGGCAACTGGCCCGGGGTGACGGTGGAACGGAAAGAGGGCCGGCTAAAGGGACACCAGGAGGCCTTGATACAGGACCTGCCTGGGATCTACTCCCTGTCCCCCTATTCTCTGGAGGAGGCGGTGGCCCGAGATTATCTGATCCAGGAACGGCCTGATGTTATTTTGAATATTGTGGACGGCACCAATATGGAGCGCAATCTATATCTCACCACCCAGCTGATTGAGCTAGGCATACCTGTGGTTGTAGCCGTCAATATGATGGATCTGGTGCAGAAAAAGGGCGACCGAATGGATCTGGAACAGCTGGGGAAATCGCTGGGCTGCCAGGTAGTATCCATCGCGGCGCTGAAGGGCCAGGGGATAGAGGCACTGGTGGATACGGTGTTGGCCGCCGCCCATGGGCCTGCACCTCAAAATTGCCCGACTTTTGAGGTGGACGAGGCGTCTTTGGAAGAAGGGGACGATGTGGAGAGCGCCACCGCCGCCGCCCGATATGATTTCATCTGCGAGGCCGTGTCCAGGGCCGTTCGAAGGAGCGCGACAGGGGGAAATCTGTCCGTCTCAGATCAGATCGACCGGGTGGTCACCAACCGCGTTCTAGCCCTGCCCATCTTTGTGGGAGTAATGTTTCTGGTGTACGCTGTGGCTATGGGGGATTGGGCCATCTCCATCGGAACCAAAGCGACCGGCTGGGCCAACGACACTCTGTTTGGAAGGCTGGTCCCCGGCCTGTTTGACGCGATTCTAGGCGCCCTGGGAGTGACCGAGGGGGGGTGGATCTACGGCCTGATTCAAGACGGCGTTGTGAAGGGGGTAGGGAGCGTACTGGGCTTTGTGCCCCAGATGTTAGTCCTCTTTCTGCTGTTGGCTGTGCTGGAGGACATAGGCTATATGGCCCGGGTGGCGTTCATAATGGACCGTGTGTTCCGCCGGTTCGGTCTGAGCGGCAAGTCCTTTATCCCTATGCTGGTGGCAGCTGGCTGCGGCGTGCCCGGTATTATGGCGTCCCGGACAATCGAACAGGACCGGGACCGGAAAATGACCATTATGACCACCGGCTTTATCCCCTGCGGAGCCAAGATGCCCATTGTCGCCCTGTTTGCCGGGGCGCTGTTCGGTGGTTCTCCCCTGGTGGCCACCTCCGCTTTCTTCATCGGGGTGGGGGCGGTGGTGATCTCCGGCGTCATACTAAAGAAATTCAGAGCCTTTGCCGGGGAGCCTGCCCCCTTTGTCATGGAACTGCCTGCCTACCACGCCCCCTGTGCCAGCAGTGTTCTGCGGGCCGCCTGGGAGCGGGGTTGGTCCTTTGTCAAGCGGGCCGGGAGTGTAATCCTGCTCTCCACTGTCATTCTCTGGTTTCTCCAGGGCTACGGTTTTGTAGAGGGAGCCCTCCAGGCGGTGGAGGACAACAACCACTCCATGCTGGCCGCCATTGGCCGCGGTGTGGCCTGGGTGTTCTACCCCCTAGGGTGGATGGGGGACATGGCCTGGAAGGCGGCGGTGGCCAGCTTTACCGGCCTGATTGCGAAGGAGGAGGTGGTCAGTACCTTCGGCACTCTGTACCAGTATGCCGGCCAGGTGGACCTGATGGAGGACAGCAGTCCCATCTGGACCCTGGTAGCTGCCGACTTTACCGCCCTGTCAGCTTACAGCTTTATGATCTTCAACCTGCTGTGCGCCCCCTGCTTCGCCGCCATGGGCGCCATACGCCGGGAGATGAACGACCCCAGATGGACGGCGGCAGCCATTGGCTACATGTGCGGCTTCGCCTATGTGGTAGCCATGATTGTCTATCAGGTGGGCGGACTGATCACGGGAGAGGTGGTCTTCGGTCCCCTGTCCGCCGCCGCTATCCTTCTGCTGGCGGGGCTGGTGTATCTGCTCCTGCGCAGGGGCAGCGAGGCAGAGTGCCGTCCAACCCCTTTCAGTGCGCCGGCAGCGCAGCAAATTTGAAAAGGAGCGCACAGGTATGACACTTGGAGAAATTTTTGTCCTCTTGGTCCTGACGGCTGTGGTGGGACTGGCAATCCGCTCTGTGTGGAAAAGCCGCAGGTCTGGCAGCCATTGCGGCGGTGATTGCAGCCAGTGCGGCGGCTGCCGCCATAAATAGAACATGGAGAACCGGCCCCCTGCGATAGCAGGGGGCCGGCCGTTCCGTCTCCACGCCCGTGGCGGGGGAACATATTTTCATTAATAGGCTATGCCCCAGAGGATGGAGTGTTTGGCGCGCTTGCCGCAGCAGACACATACGTCAGACACCTGCTCCTGTTCCAGCGGCATACACCGGGAGGTGACGCCGGCCCGCTCTTTCATGGCCAGTTCGCAGTCCAGTTCGCCGCACCACATGGTCTTAGCAAAGCCGCCCTCGGTCTCCATAAACGCCTTGACTTCGTCCAAGGTGAGGCACACTCGAGTGTGATCCTCCAAATTCTTTTTGGCCCGGTTGTACAGCCCCTTGTGGACCTCGCCCAGCAGCCAGTGCACATCCTCCTCCAGCTGATCCAGGGGAACAGACAGCTTTTCCCCGGTGTCTCGGCGGCAGATGCAGCATTGATTTTTCTCCATATCCTTGGGGCCAATCTCCACCCGCAGGGGGACCCCCTTCATCTCATACTCGGCGGCCTTCCAGCCCATGGACTGGTCGGAGCTGTCCATTCTGGCACGGATACCGGCCTCTTGCAGCCGTTTCAGCAGGGCGGAGGCGGCCTCGAGGACGCCATCCTTGTGCTGGGCCACGGGGATAACCATGGCCTGGATGGGAGCGATGCGAGGGGGCAGGACCAGCCCGTTGTTGTCGCCGTGGGTCATGATGATGCCGCCAATCATCCGGGTGGACACCCCCCAGCTGGTCTGGTGGGGGTGGTGAAGCTGGTTGTCCTTGCCGGTGAAGGTGATGTCAAAAGCCTGAGCGAAGCCGTCGCCGAAGTAGTGGCTGGTGCCCGCCTGGAGAGCCTTTGTGTCGTGCATCATGCACTCTACGGTGTAGGTCTCCTCGGCGCCATTGAATTTCTCCTTGTCCGTCTTGCGCCCCTTTACCACCGGCATAGCCAGTACATTTTCCAGAAAGTCGGCGTAGATGTTGAGCATCCCCATGGTCTCTTCCCGGGCCTCCTCGGGGGTGGCGTGCATGGTGTGTCCCTCCTGCCACAGAAATTCCCGGTGGCGCAGGAAGGGGCGGGAGGTCTTCTCCCAGCGCAGGACAGAGCACCACTGGTTATACAGCTTGGGCAGGTCCCGGTGGGAGTGGATCACGTTTTTGAAGTGCTCACAGAACAATGTCTCAGAAGTGGGACGGATGCAGTACCGCTCCTCCAGCTTTTCGCTGCCCCCCATGGTCACCCAGGCGCACTCGGGAGCGAAACCCTCCACGTGGTCCTTCTCCTTCTGAAGCAGACTTTCCGGGATGAGCATGGGCAGGTACACATTCTCATGGCCTGTCTTCTTAAAGCTCTTGTCCAATTCGTGCTGAATGTTTTCCCAAATGGCGTAGCCGTAGGGGCGGTAGATGAACATACCCTTGATGGAGGAATAGTCGATGAGTTCTGCCTTCTTGCACACATCGGTGTACCACTGGGCGAAGTCCACCTCCATATTGGTGATCTGTTCCACCTGTTTTTTGTTTTCCTTGGCCATATCGTCTCAGTCCTTCATATTAAAATGGATTGGAAATACTCGTGTCCCTTATTGTATGAGGCCCGGGGGAAAAAGTCAAGTTTTCCCGGGAATTAGAGCCGTTTTTTTCGATGTATAAGGAGGGCCGCCACCCAGAGGGCGGCGGCCTGAGCGGATTATTCTGCGTAATCGCCCGAGTAGTCGATGATACAGGCGTCCAGCGTCTGCATTCCGGTATCCACCAGCATATAATAGCCCTCGTCATCCGGCTTTAATTGGAGCATGATGACCTGGTCCTTGCCGTAGCTGAGCTGGGGAAGCAGCTCCTCCAGCTGATCCAATAGGAGCATGCCCAACTGGATGTCAGCAGCGGCCAACTCCTCTTCCGTCTCCGCCTCAATATAGCCGGACTCCTCCAGGGCGTCCATAAAGGCTTCGTCCGTCAGCAGAGGGAGTATCTCAATGGGGGAGACGGTCACCTCAATGACAAAATCCCCGTCCTTGGTCTTGCTGGCGGAACCCACCTTGTACTGGGAGTGGGAGTAGACCTCCCGCACAAAGTCCACCGCCCGCTGCTTCAGCTCGTCGGAGGGCTCGTCAATGGTGAGGGAGGTGAGCAGGATATCCGCCTCATCTGAGACATTCTGCTCGTGCATCTCCTTGGCGTCGGACTCAGTCATGTCCTCAACCAGATCGATATAATCTTTGTCGTAGCTGCCCAGATAGGCGGCGTCCAGATGGCCCTTCACATAGATCTCGGCATCCTGCTCGGTCAGGCCCTTGTCGCCGCAGGCAGACAGCGTCCCCAACAGTGTCAGCGACAGGGCGGCAGCTATGGCGCGTTTAAAAAACGTGGTATGCATCTCGAATTCTCCTTTTACAGTAATGTAACCGGCCTCCTCTGCGCCCATGGGGTGGAAGCAGTGAGACCCTGTGGAAAAATATACTCTGATTGGGGAGAAAAGTCAAGGTTGTCAGGCCAGTTTTGGTGTGTTACACTAGGGCTAGTTTGAAACATGGTAACATGCCCCAACGCCGGCTCTTTTTCCGCCATGCTTTGCCAATTTTCCTTGAAATACATCCAGTATTCCTGCGTCAAATTGGCTTCGTCTGGCGAAAAAATTTCTCGCCGTTGGACACAGTTCCATTTTTCAAACAGCGCCTAGGAAAAGCTAGAGTTGAGAGGAGGGGCTTTATGGACCGTGAGTGCAGGCGGAAAGAGCTGGAGGAGTATCTAAAGCGGGCGAAAGGGCCGGTGAGCGCCGCTTCGTTGGCCCGGATATTTTCGGTCAGCCGGCAGATCATTGTAGGAGATGTGGCGCTGCTTCGGGCCGGCGGGCTGGATATCACCGCCACCCCCCGGGGGTATGTCCTGCCTGGCCCTCCTGCCGGTGTGACCTGCACCTTTGCCTGCCGCCACCGGGGGGAGCAGATGGAGGAGGAACTCAACGCTGTGGTGGATCAGGGGTGCACTGTGCTGGATGTGATTGTAGAGCATCCCATCTACGGGCAGCTCACCGGACCGCTGCGGCTGTCCAGCCGGTATGAGGTGACCCAGTTTGTAGATCGGTGCCGTCAAGCGGCGGCAGCGCCGCTGGCTCAGCTTACCGAGGGGATTCATCTGCACACCGTGCTCTGCCCCAATCAGGAGGCCGCGGACCGGGTGCGGGAGGCCCTGGCACAGCTTGGGGTTCTCTACCAGCCGCTGTGATAAAGCCGCCGCAAAATAAATTTGCGGCGGCTTTTTTAGGCGCTGTTTGAAAAATGGAACTATGCCCAACGGCGAGAAATTTTTTCGCCAGAGGAAGCCAATTTGACGCAGGAATACTGGATGTATTTCAAGGAAAATTGACAGAGCATGGCGGAAAAAGAGCCGGCGTTTGAGCATGTTACCATGTTTCAAACAAGCCCTAGTAGGAAGACGCTGGGGAGAGGCGGAAAATGGCGTCAAGCGGGCAAAAGTAATGGCTCTTAGGTCAAAATCGCGCCCTTGTCTGCGGAAGAGACCATCTTGGCGTACCGGGCCAGGTAGCCCGTCTTGAGCTTAGGCTCGGGGCAGGTCCACTTGGCCCGGCGGGCCTCCAAAACCTGATCGGAGACCTGCCATTGGATGGTGTGAGCGGGAATGTCGATGACGATTATATCGCCCTCTTCCACCAGGCCGATATTGCCGCCCGCAGCCGCCTCGGGGGAGACGTGGCCGATGGAGGCGCCGCGTGTGGCACCGGAGAAGCGGCCGTCGGTGATAAGGGCCACGTCTTTGTCCAGCCCCATGCCGGCGATGGCGGAAGTGGGGTTGAGCATCTCCCGCATCCCGGGGCCGCCCCTGGGGCCCTCGTAGCGGATGACCACCACATCCCCAGCTACGATTTTACCGGCGTAGATGGCCTCAATGGCCTCCTCCTCGGAGTTGAAGACCCGGGCGGGGCCTGTGTGCCGCATCATCTCGGGGGCCACGGCGGACTGCTTTACCACGCAGCCGTCAGGGGCCAAATTGCCTTTCAGGACGGCAATGCCGCCAGTTTTGGAGTAGGGGTTGTCGATGGGCCGGATAATGTCCGGGTCTCGATTGACCACGCCGGCCAGGTTTTCAGCCACGGTCTTGCCGGTGCAGGTGGGCAGAGAGGTGTCAATCAACCCCGCCTTGGCCAACTCAGCCATGACGGCGTAGACCCCGCCAGCCCGGTCCAGGTCCTCCATATAGGTGTCCCCGGCAGGGGCCAGGTGGCACAAATTGGGGGTCCTGTCGCTGATTTCATTGGCCATGTCAAAGGACAGCTCAATGCCGCACTCGTGGGCGATGGCGGGCAGATGGAGCATGGTGTTGGTGGAGCAGCCCAGGGCCATGTCAATGGTCTCGGCGTTGTGGAAGGCGGCCTCGGTCATAATGTCCCGGGGACGGAGGTCCTTCTCCACCAGCTCCATAATCTTCATCCCAGCATGTTTGGCCAGCCGCAGCCGGGCGGAGTGAACAGCGGGGATGGTGCCGTTGCCGCCTAGGCCCATACCGATGGCCTCGGTGAGGCAGTTCATGGAGTTGGCGGTGTACATGCCGGAACAGGAACCGCAGGTGGGACAGGCGCTGTTCTCGTACTCCTCCACCCCCTCCTCGTCCAGCTTGCCGGCGTAGTAGGAGCCCACCGCCTCAAACATGTGGCTGAGACAGGTGCGCCGGCCATCCTTGAGGGTTCCGGCCAGCATGGGTCCGCCGGATACAAAGATGGTGGGCACGTTCACCCGGGCGGCGGCCATGAGCAGGCCGGGTACGTTCTTATCACAGTTGGGGATCATCACCAGCCCGTCAAACTGGTGGGCCATGGCCATGGCCTCGGTGGAGTCGGCGATAAGGTCCCGGGTCACCAGGGAGTATTTCATGCCCACGTGGCCCATGGCGATGCCGTCACACACAGCGATAGCGGGAAACTCCACCGGAGTGCCTCCAGCGGCCCGGATGCCCGCCTTCACCGCCTCAGCGATTTTGTCCAGATTCATGTGGCCGGGGACAATCTCATTGTAAGAGCACACCACTCCAATCAGCGGACGTTCCAACTCCTCCTTGGTATAGCCTAGGGCATAGAGAAGAGAGCGGTTGGGGGCGGCGGGGATGCCTTTTTTTACAACGTCAGAGCGCATGGTAAACGACCTCCTGTTATGTTGTCTAATTTTTATTTGTTGTCTGATGTCAGGATACTACAAGAAGATAGACATGTCAAGCGGAAATGTGATAGAATAAGAAAAGCTCCTTTCTAGGGAGGAGGCCGAAGTTGCGATAGGGGAATTGCCCCCGATCCAACGGGAATTTTTCAAGAAGGACTGACATACCATGAAAAGACCAAGCCTGTCTCAGCAGACGGCCCGGCGGCTGTACAGCCTGATTGCGGCGGAGAAATGGCTGTCCCCCGGGGAGAAGCTGCCCAACGAGTTGGAGCTGTCCCAGGAAATGGGGGTGAGTCGGGCCACCCTGCGGGAGGCCATTCAAATACTGATGGCCCAGGGGGTGCTGGAGGTCCGCCGGGGCCGGGGGACTTTTGTAGCGGAGCGGGTGGCTGAGATGGACGACTTCGGTTTTTCTTCTTTGGACCAGGTGAGGGGACAGCTGCGAGACCTGTTTGAGCTGCGGGCGGTTTTTGAACCGGAGATGGCCGCCCTGGCCTGCCGCCGAGCCAGCCAAGAGGAACTGGCAGATATCCTGATTCAGGGGGAGCGGGTGGCGGCAGCCATCCGGGCGGGGGAGGACCGGACCCAGGCCGACCGGACCTTCCATGCCGCCATTGTCCGGGCCACCCACAACGAGTTCATGGCTCGGCTGCTGCCCATCATCAGTCAGGCGGTGGAGACGGCGATTGTCTCCGGCGCTCACGGGGACCGGCTGGCGGAGTGTACCCTCCAGGACCACGCCCTGCTTATGGAATTTTTCCAAAAGCGGGACCCCGAGGGAGCCCGCCATGCCATGGCCATCCACATGCGTCACGCCATGGATGAAATGGGGCTGGAAACGGGTTGACAACAGCGGTTTTTCCCGTATAATAAAGGTATGGACGCTTTTATTTTTATCTTGAATTTTTTAGGGACGCTGGCCTTTGCCGCCTCCGGGGCCATGATCGGCCTAAAAAAGAATATGGACATCTTTGGGGTGTGTATCCTGGGACTGACTACCGCGACCGGCGGGGGAGTGATTCGAGATCTCATCCTGGGACTGACCCCTCCCATGGCCTTCCAGGACCCTACGTCCGCTGTGGTGGCTCTGGTGACCTCGGCGGTATTTTTCTCTCTGCACGTGCGCCAGGTGCTGATGCACAACCAGCGCAGATATGACCTGTTGCTGTTCTGGATGGACGCCCTGGGTCTGGGGGCTTTCACCGTCATCGGGGTGGAGCTGGCCTTTCAGCAGGCGGCGGAGCCCACCTTCTTTCTGTTGGTTTTTGTGGGGGTGCTGACCGGGGTGGGAGGCGGCGTGCTTCGAGACCTGCTGGCCCAGCAGCTGCCCTACATCTTTGTCAAACATGTGTATGCCTGCGCCTCTCTGGCCGGCGCGCTGCTGTGTGCCGGCCTGTGGGATCTGGACAGGATGGCCGCCATGTTGGTTGGGATGTCGGCGGTGGTCCTGATCCGAGTCCTGGCCGCCCACTACCACTGGAATTTGCCCAAGGCGAAAATATGACGCCGCTGTCCTGTGTCAATGGACGGCGGACGGCTGCCCATGAGGTTCCCTCCACCCCAGAAAAATAGACAACAGACAAATGCCCTCTCATGTAGAAGAATTGGACTACATGAGGGGGCATTGCGATTTGAGGTAATTGTCTCCGCTTATTTCAGATATTCTCTGGGGTCCACAGGCTGGCCGTCCAGCAGTGTTTCCAGATGCAGATGGGAGCTGACGCCCACTTCGGCGATGGCGGTGGAACCCACCGTGCCGAGCACGCCGCCGATCTCCACCGTGTCCCCTGCTTCCACAGATACATCCTCGGCCAGGTTGCAGTACCAGGACTGCAATCCACCCCCGTGGTCCACCACCACCGTGGTGCCCATCAGGCCGTCGCGGTAGACCTGGTCAACGGTGCCCGCGCTGATGGACAGCACCTGCACCCCCTGAGCGGCGGCAATATCCAAGCCGCCGTGGGTGCGCCAATCCCCCAGCGTGGGGTCTAGGGAGAGGGTCTCCACACTGAAGTCCCGCAGAACTGCACCCTGTACCGGCCAGGTAAACACTTTGGAGAGGGTCTGCTTGGGTTCCTGATCGGGGACCGTCTCCTTTACTGGCTCGGGGTCGTCCGGCTGAGTGATGGGTTTCGATTCGATACTGGCAGCGGGTGGCGGTGTGGTTACAGGGGATTTGTCCGACTCGGTGGGAGTGGGGACGGCGGGACGGACTGTACTCTGGTCCGGGATGGTCACAGAGGCATCTCCCCCCACCGGCGCGGTGGTGCGGGTCCCGCTCACAACGGTCTGCAGTAAATAATAGCCCGAAATTCCTATGGTGGCGACGCACAGGAACAGGACTATGTAAAAGCCCTTTCCCATGGCGAAGTCGCCCAGTTTGCTTAAAAAGCCTCGGTTTTTCAAAAAACCACCTCCGAAGCCTATTTTGGACAGAGGGCGGGGCGGTTATACATGGCGGACAAAAATTTTCCGCACATAGGGTGGGAAGCGGCTGAGATGATCCCCGCGGCCTCTTGATATGAGGTGTCGGAAAGGCCTTGACGCCCTGTGGAGAACGGATTACAATAAAGGAAACAGGGCAGCTGTCTCCCCGAATTTATGAGGAAAAGGGCCGCTCCCTGCCGCCAGGCGGCAGGATTGGACAGATAAGGCGGGTGTTACCATGTATAAGGGAATTATTTTTGATATGGACGGTGTTTTGGCGGATTCGGAGGGGTATTATGCCAGCCGTCGGGAAGAATACCTGGACCTGATAGGCTACCGCCGCCAGGAGAACACCGACTTCACCGGTTCCAACGAGAAGGCTCTTTGGGAGACGATGGTACCCGACGATCTGGAACTTCGGCAGGAGCTGTTCATGGGCTATCGGGCTTACCGCAGGTTCCACCCCGTGCCGTATCGGGAACTGATGGACCCCCAGGTGGGCCCGCTGTTCCGGGCGCTGAGGGAGAGAGGGCTAAAAATCGGCATCGCCTCCTCCTCTGCCCCCAAGGCCATCGCCGCCCTGGTCCAGGCGGCAGAGGTGGAGACGCTGGTGGACTGCCGCATCAGCGGGGAGGAGTGCGGTGCGCATAAGCCGTCTCCAGAGATTTATCTCCGTACCCTGGAGGTGCTGGGGCTGAGCGCCGATGAGGCCTTAGCGGTGGAGGACTCCCCCACTGGTATCCTGTCCGCCAAGCGCGCGGGGCTGACCGTTCTGGCCCTGCGGCCCCGCCACGGGGAATCGCTGGACCAGTCAAAAGCGGATGTGGTGATTTGCCAGCTGATGGATGTGCTGCATTATCTCTAGGGCTTGTTTGAAACATGTCAATTTGCCCAAAGGGCGGGTCTTTTTCCGCCATACTGCGGAAAAATTGTGTTTGTCTGGCAGAAAAATCCCTCGCCACTGTGCATAGTTCCATTTTTCAAACAGCGCCTAAATCCGAATCGGGCAATTTCTAACCCAGGGGGGTTGGAAGATACAACAATTGGAAGGAGCGACCCCATATGAAGCAGTTTCAATACACGGTGAAGGACCCTCTGGGGATTCACGCCAGGCCCGCGGGTATGCTGGCCAAGCTGGCCAAGGATTATGGCAGCACGGTGATTACCATCACCAAGGACGGGACGACTGTGAGGGCGGCCCAGCTGATCAAACTGATGGGCCTGGCAGTCAAACAGGGCAGCGTGGTCACTGTGACTGCTGAGGGCCCCGCCGAGGAGGAGGCTATTGCCGCCATGCGGCAGTTATTTGAGGAGCACCTGTAAATATGGTTGTGATGCAGGGAAAGGGTGTCTCCAAGGGGATTGCTGGCGGACCCATCTATTTTTTGCACCGCCCTGACACCGCAATTGCCGATGTGCCCGCCGCCGATTTAGAGGAGGAACAGGCGCGAATTGTCCGTGCGCAGAGGGATGCCGCCGCGCAACTGACTGATCTGGCGGATCGGGCCAGAGAGGAGGCGGGGGAAGAGGCCGCCCTGCTCTTTGAGACCCACGCCATGTTCGTGGACGACGAGGACTTCACACAGTGTATGCGCACCGCCCTGGAGGAGCGGGGCTGTACCGCTGAGCGGGCGGTGGAACTGGCTGGCGAGGCATGTTCCGCCATGTTGGCCGGGGTGGAGGACCCCTATCTCCAGGCCCGGGCAGCTGACATCAGAGATGTGACCCGGCGTATCCTCAACAATCTGATGGGGGTGGAGGAGCGGGGGGTGGACTGCGATGTGCCGGTGATCCTGGCTGCCGATGATCTGTCCCCCTCTGAGACCCTCCAGCTGGATCGGGGCAAAATTCTGGGCCTCATAACCCAGGGGGGTTCGAGCAGCGGCCACACCGCCATCCTGGCCCGGAGTATGG
This sequence comes from uncultured Oscillospiraceae bacterium, assembly GCA_948616425.1. Taxonomy (GTDB): domain Bacteria; phylum Bacillota; class Clostridia; order Oscillospirales; family Oscillospiraceae; genus Lawsonibacter. Next base: position 25,011 of record CAPGBJ010000013.1, on the reverse strand, counting down.
GCGTTCCTGCCATCTGCGGCTTGGGGGAGGCGATGGGACCAGAGTACAGCGGCCGGGTGGCCTATATGGACGGAGAGACGGGCCAGGTGGTCGTTGAACCCGACGAGCTGACCTTTGCTGCCTTCCAGGCCAAGCGGGACAGCCAGCGGGAGCAGCGCGCGCGTTTGGAGACCATGAGAGGCAAACCGGATGAGACATTGGACGGCCGAAAGCTGATGGTCTGCTGCAACATCGCCTCCCCCGGGGATGTGGGCGACGTTTTGGCGAACGACGGACAGGGCATTGGTCTATTCCGCTCGGAGTTCTTGTATTTGGCGGCCAGCGACTACCCCTCGGAGGAGGAGCAGTTTCAGGCATATCGAGAGGTGGTTGCCGCCATGGCTGGAAAACGGGTGGTGATCCGTACCCTGGATATCGGAGCAGACAAGCAGGCGGACTATCTCCGCCTTCAAAAGGAGGAGAACCCCGCCCTAGGCGTCCGAGGTATCCGCGTCTGCCTGAATCGGCCGGAGGTCTTCCGGACCCAGCTGCGGGCCCTCTATCGGGCTTCCGCCTACGGCCGGGTGGCCATTATGTTTCCGATGATCACCTCCCTATGGGAGGTGAAAGCGTGTAAGCGGGCCTGCCAAGAGGTAATGGCGGAACTGGAAGCCGAGGGGATCCCCTATGACAAGAACGCCGAAATTGGGATTATGATCGAGACCCCTGCCTGTGTTCTGCTGGCGGAAGAGCTGGCGAAGGAAGTAGACTTTTTCTCTGTGGGGACCAACGATCTGACCCAATATACCTTGGCGTGTGACAGGCAGAGCAACAATCTGGGCAATTTTTTTGATCCTCACCACCCCGCCGTTCTGCGGGCCCTGAAGCTGGCCGCTGACGCCGCCCACAGGGCGGGGATCTGGATTGGGATCTGCGGCGAACTGGGGGCTGATCTGGATTTGCTGGACACTTTTTTAGCGATAGGCATTGATGAGTTGTCTGTCGTCCCCGCTGCGGTCCTGCCCCTCAGGGCTAGAATACGGGGCTCCATTGCCAAGACATGCACCTTGGACCGGCTGGAGTGCTGAGTACGGCGGAATTGTGCCGCCCCTGTGAATGGATGGTAAAATGAACGCGCAGGTCCGTATTACGGACCTGCGCGTTATGGTGAATCGGCGTTATTCCGCCAGGAATTTCAGAGCGGAGGACACCAGAACCTCCATACCGATGGGCAGGGCCTCTTCCGCAGGGGCGAAAGAGCCGTGGTGAATGGGATAGGCGGGCTTGGCGGGGTCGTGGCAGCCCAACCAGAAGAAGGCGGAAGGCACCTTCTCGCAGTAGAAAGAGAAGTCCTCGCCCCCCAGCGCGGGCCGCTCGGGCATCAACAGGCCCTCTTCGCCCACCGTTTCTACAATGGCCTGCTTGACCAGGGCGGACTTTGCCGGGTCGTTGACCGTGGGGGAGTAGCCCCGCAGGTAGGTAAACTCATAGGTGCCGCCCATGCCTTCTACCACGCCTTTGACGATATTTTCAATGCGCTCTGGCATGGAATTGCGGATCTCGGGGTTTAGGTTGCGGCAGGTGCCCTCCAACTTCACCTCGTCGGTGATAATGTTGTAGGCGGTGCCGCCGTGGATGTTGCCAAAGGAGATGACCGCGCTGTCCAGGGGGGAGACGTTCCGGGCTACGATGGACTGGAGGGCGGTGACCACGTAGGCGGCGATCATCACCGCGTCGATGCCGTTCTCGGGGGCGCTGCCGTGGGTGCTCTTGCCCCGCACCGTGAGGTACAGCCGGTCAGAAGAGGCCATCATCTGGGTGTCGCGGATGCCGACCTTGCCCACAGGGAAGGCGGGCCAGACGTGCTGGCCGAACATGGCGTCCACTTTGGGGTTCTCCAAAACCCCCTCCTCGATCATCTTTCGGGCGCCGCTGGTGGCCACGTTTTCTTCGGCGGGCTGGAATACCAGCTTGACGGTGCCGTTAAAGGTGTCCTTCAACTCGTTGAGCACGTAGGCCGCCCCCAGCAGCATGGCGGTGTGGGCGTCGTGGCCGCAGGAGTGGGCCATGCCGGGGGTGAGGGAGGAGCAGGCCAGTCCGGTGCTCTCGGTGAGGGGGAGGGCGTCCATATCGGCCCGCAGACCCACGCACTTGCCCGGGCCCTTGCCCTGGATCAGGGCGGTAACGCCGTAGCCACCCACATGCTCGGTGGGCTCCAGCCCCATGTCCCGCAGGACCTGGGCCACATAGGCGGAGGTCTCCTTCTCCTGGGTGCTGGGTTCGGGGTGCTGGTGCAGCCAGTTTCGGTGCTCACGCACCTTCTCCCAATATTTGTCGATGATGCCGCGCAGTTCAGACATATAAAATGCCTCCTAAATTGATCATGTGGGGCCCGGCCCACAGGGCGGGGCCTCATGTTTGTGTGTGGCGCAGGGGAGTGGCAGCTATTTTGTCCAGTCCCCGGCAGTAAGGGCCAGCTGGGTAAAGATGCGGATGGCCAGGGGGATGACTTCCTCATCCACGTCGAAATAGTCGTTGTGGTGGGGGGCGGAGAGGGGCATTCCGAAGACCAGTTCAATGACCTGACCCCCGTGTTCCTGCACGTCCCGCATCATGGTGGTCACGTCCTCGCCGCCGCCGAAGTCGATGTCCCGGAGGATTTTTGTGACCCCCTCCATCTGGGAGAGGACCTCAATGGTGCGGTCCACCAGAGGTTCGTCACAGACGATGCAGCCGGCGGAGCCCATGAATCGAGTCTCGAAGGTGCAGCCATACATGTCTGCTGCCGCCTGGCATACCCGCCGGGCCTCGGCCTCCATATACTCGTTGATAGCGGTGGTACTGCCCCGGGTCTCCACGGTCAGCTCCGCCTCGGCGGGGATGACATTGCGTCCGGTGCCACCGTGGAAGGTGCCCACGTTGATGCGGCTGGCCCCGTCATGGTGGCGGGAGATGGACAACATCCCCAGGGTGGCCATAGCGGCGGCCGCCAGGGCGTTTCGACCCTGTTCCGGCGCGGCCCCGGCGTGGGAGGGGACGCCGTGGAACATGGCGTCAAACTTGGTGCTGGCCAAAAAGCCGTGTCCGCCGGCGGCCACCGTGCCCACGCCCAGCCCGTCCAGCAGGCCCACATGGCCGCCGAAGAAGTAGTCGCACTGGGAGAAGTGGCCCGCCGCGGTGAGGCTGGCGGCCCCTCTCAGGCCCTCCTCGCCGGGCTGGAAGACCAGCAGAACCTTGCCCCGGAGCTGGTCCCGACAGGCGCACAACAGCTTGGCCACGCCCACTCCGATGGCGCCGTGGGCGTCGTGGCCGCAGGCGTGCATACACTTGGGGTGGGTGGAGCGGAAGCCCAGAGCGCAGGGGGGGTGTTTGGGGTCGTCGGCCTCCTCCACGTCGTTACAGTCGATGTCCACCCGGATGCCCACAGTGGGGCCGGGGAGAGCCCCCTCGATGACGGTGAGACAGCCGGTGTAGCCCCCCTTCATGGCCTCCACCAGGTCGGGACGGTGGGTCTCCTCCATGGCCCGCTGCCAGCAGGCCTCCAGAACATCGTCCTTGGGCAGGCCGAACATCTTCTCACGAACATGGATGGAGGGGCCGTACTGGACAGTCAGCCCCAGCTTTTCCAGCTCGTCGATGATGCGGGCTGTGGTGCGGAACTCAGTCCAGCCCGACTCGGGGTGTCTGTGAAAGTCCCGGCGCAGCTGGATCATTTCCTGACCCAGCTGTTCCAGATTTACATGGTCAAACTTCATGGCTGCCGCCTCACATGGTCAACAGAGCCAGAGCCAGCCGGGCTGTGTCGTTCAGATTGGAAATTTTGATGCACTCACTGGTGGTATGTACCTTGGTCATGCCGGTGCCCAGCACCACGGCCTGGATGCCCTTCTGGTTGTAAATGTTGGCGTCGCTGCCGCCGCCGCCCAGGGTGACCAGCTTCTCCCGGCCAATCTTGTCGATGCAGGAGAGCAGGTCCTTTACCATTTCGCTGTCCTCGGGTACCCGGTAGGACACGTAGTTGGTCACCGGGTTCCACTCCAGGGTGGCCCCCGCCTCGTCGCAGGCCTCTTGGAGGCACTTGTGGATGTGCTCGGCCTGGGCGTTCAGCTTGTCAAAGTCACGGCTGCGCACCTCGGCCACGATGGAGCACCGGTCGGGGACAATATTGGTGGCAAACTCCGCCTTGATGGTGCCGATGTTGCAGGTAGTCTCCTCGTCGATGCGCAGCAGGTTCATCTTGGCGATGGCCTTGGACATCACCTGAATGGCGCTGATGCCGTCCTCGGGGGCGATGCCGGCATGTGCCCGGCGGCCCACCACGTCGGCGAAGATCTTGATCTGGCCGGGGGCGCCCACGATCACCTTGCCCACCTCGCCGGAGGAGTCGAAGACGTAGGCCCGCTTGCTCTTCAGCTGGGAGCAGTCGAAGGCCTTGGCGCCCCGCATACCGCCCTCCTCGCCGATAGAGAAGATAATCTCCGCCGGGCGATGGGGCAGCTTGTTTTCCAGAATGACCCGCACGGCCTCCAGGATGCCGCAGATGCCGCTCTTGTCGTCGCCGCCCAGAACGGTGGTGCCGTCGGAGTAGATGACCCCGTCTCGAATTTCAGGCTTGACGCCATTGCCTGGGACCACAGTGTCCATGTGGGCGGTGAGCACCATCGGCTCCCCCTCGCCGGGCAGGCGGGCGAAGACGTTAAAGCCGTTGGAGTTATAGGTCTTGCCGGCCTCGTCGGTGATGGGTTCCAGGCCCAGGTCCTTCAGTACCTGGCACAGCCGCTCGCCCATGGCCTTTTCGTTGCAACTCTCACTGTCAATCTGCACAAACTCCAAAAATTCCTTTAGCAGTCTCTCCTCATTGATCTGAATCATGGGAAAAATCTCCTTTCCATATTTCAAAATCGCGGCATCCGCCGCGTTGGCTCACAAGACAAGGCCGCTCAGCCCTGAAAAGAGGCCTCCAACGCCTTTTTTACAGCGGCCAGGTCCACGGCGGGGGTCCCTTTTTTTCGTTTGCGCCATTTTTTCAGATCCTGCCGGACCACTGCGCAGTCCACCCCCCGCAGATTCAGCCGGGGACGGCCGTAGACATCGGCAAAAAGGACCAGCTTTTCCACCGGCACATGGCCCAGACCAGCCCGGCCCAGCACCCGGTTGATGACCACAATCTGTTCGTCCATGGCGTCCAAGGGGTTGGGCTGCTGGCGCACATCCTTGTTGAAGGACAGCGTCCAGTATTTGGAAGAGGCGCTGCCGGAGACATCCAGGCCGAAGTGGTACACCTGGACCACATAGACCCCCTCCCGCGCGGCGTATAGCATGGGACAGACGCACCGGCCCCGCTGGGAGACCACTGTCACATTTTGCCACACCCGGGCCCCCGCCCCACCCAGTCTGCGCAGCCTTTTCTCCATCCGGAGGGCGGTGCCCTCCGGGGTGCGCTGCTTGGCCAGGACTCGAATCGCGACCCACAGGGCGGCCACGCCCAGGACAATCAGGGCGGCCACGGTGAGGTAGTCTTGAAGCGTGTAAAGCTTCCAGAGCGTAATTCCCTGGGGATTAAAAAAATTATTGATAATTTCGCCCATAATTCCTCCCTATGTCAGCGCGTGCGCTGGTTATCTTTAAGGATACCACAGGTTGGGAAAAAAGAAAAGGGAGGAAATCGACTTTGTACAATAAAGAGATTTTCCTCCAGCTTAATTTGTGAAGTATGAACAATTCTTTAACGGACTTTAGTTTTTTTGTGAACGGCTCTTGATTTTGCACAAAAAAGATGGTATCATAGCTCACAGACGTATATACTTTGCTGAATCTTTTCTAGGGGGAGAGGGGAAACACGAAGGTATACGAAATTTTTCTTTCTTTAAGGAGGAAATTCTATGCCAGACAACACCTTGACCAAAAAGACATGGCTGGACAAATTCCTGGACGGTCTGGAGCGGGTCTGTAACAAGCTGCCGCCCCCGGCTATCATGTTCATCTACCTGTTCGTCATCGTCGCGGTGGTCAGCGCCATCCTCAGCCTGATGGGCGTCTCCGCCGTCAACCCCTCCACCAAAGAGGTGGTGGCTGTCCAGAATCCCATTTCCAGCGAAGGCCTGCTCTGGTTCCTGGGCAGTATGCTCAGTAACTTCACCGGCTTCGCCCCCTTGGGCCTGGTTATCACCATGACCCTGGCCATCGGCATGTGCGAGGAGTCCGGCCTGATTATGGCCCTGCTCCAGGATAAGCTGCGCAACGTGCCCCCCGTGATCCTTCCCTTTGTGGTGGCTTTTGTAGGTACCGTGGGCAATCTGGCCTCCGATACCGCCATGGTCGTCATTCCTCCCATCGCCGCCATCCTGTACATCGGCGCCGGCAAGCACCCCCTGGCCGGTATGATCTGCGGCTATGCGGGCGCCCAGGCCGGCTTCTCCGCCAATCTGATGATTGCCGGCACGGATGCCCTGCTGCAGGGCATCACCAACACCGTTCTGGACGGCTTCCTGGGCGAGGGCGTGTTCAATGTGGACGCCACCTGTAACTGGTACTTCATGATCGCCTCTACCTTCCTGTGCTCCATCGTCATTGGCGCGGTGTGCAACCTGCTGGTTGACAAGCGATTCGGCAAGTACGACATGTCCAAGAGCACCGTGGAGGTCAAGCTGGAGGAGATCTCCGCCACCGAGAAGAAGGGCCTGGGCCTGGCCGGCCTCGCCCTGCTGGTTTACGTCGCTCTGATTCTGGTGGGCTTCTTCTTCGGCCCTCTGGCCCTGATCGACGAGGAGGGCAAGCGCCAGCTGGTCAAGTCCCCCCTGCTGTCCAACTTGATTCCTGTTCTGTTCTTCTTCTTTGCGATTCCCGGCCTGATCTACGGCTTCTACACCAAGAAGTTTAAGAGCTCCCGGGATGTGAACAAGGCCATGACCCACCAGATGGAGCTGATGGGCAGCTATGTCGCTTTCTGCTTCTTCTGCGGTCAGTTCAACGCCCTGTTCAACTGGACCAAGATCGGCACCGTGTTCGCCATCACCGGCGCAAGTGCTCTGGACGGCGCTGGCTTCACCGGCTTCCCCATGCTGGTCTGTATCATCCTGCTCACCGGTTTCGTCAACCTGCTGGTGCCCTCCGGCTCCGCCAAGTGGGCCATCCTGGCGCCTGTATTCATCCCCATGCTGATGATGCTGGGCTATCACCCCGGCTTTATCCAGCTGCTGTACCGTCTGGGCGACTCCCCGACGAACGCTTTTACCCCGCTGTCCTCTTACATCTGGGTCACCCTGGGCGTGGCGCAGGCCAAGTACGACAAGGACGCCAAGATCGGCACCCTGGCCGCCGGCCTGTTCCCCATCGCCATTGTGCTGCAGATCGCCTGGATTATCTTCCTGGGCCTCTACATGCTCACTGGACTCCCCATCGGCCCGGGCGTCGGCGTGGCTCTGCCCGCCGAGCTGTCTGGCATCGCCATCAGCTGATTTTATACAGCGCAAAAAAGAGGACCGTCCTGTGGGACGGTCCTCTTTTGTTGTACAGGAGAAAGGAAGAATTTTGAAAGTACCCCTTCCCTATCAAACAGATCAGGCCAAGGCGGCGGTGATGATGGCCATAGAGTAGACCTCTTGGGCGTTGCAGCCGCGGCTAAGGTCGTTGATGGGGGCGTTCAGGCCCAGCAGGATGGGGCCATAGGCCTCGAAAGAGCCCAGACGCTGAGCAATTTTATAGCCGATGTTGCCCGCGCTGATGTCGGGGAAGATGAACGTGTTGGCGTAACCGGCTACCTTAGAATCGGGGCATTTGGTCTCGGCCACACGGGGGGAGACGGCGGCGTCGAACTGCAGCTCACCCTCGATGGGGACATTTGGCATGGCCAGCTTGGCTTTTTCGGCGGCGTTGCGCATCTTGTCCACGGTGGGACCCTTGCCGGAACCGAAGGTGGAGTAGCTGAGGAAGGCCACCTTGGGGTCCACACCGAAGATCTTGGCACAGGATACGGTCTCGGAAGCAATCTCCACCAGCTCGTCCTCTGTGGGGTCGATGTTAATGGCGCAGTCGGCCATGGCCAGAACCATGTTGCCGCCAGTGGCGTAGGGCCGGACCAGAATGAAGCAGGAGGAGACGATAGAGTTGCCCGGCTTGGTCTTGACCAGCTGGAGGGCGGGCCGGACCGTGTCGGCGGTGGAGTAGGTGGCTCCGCCCAGAAGGGCATCCGCTACCCCCATAGCCACCAGCATAGTGCCAAAGTAGTTGCCCTTGCGGAGCATGGCCCGGCATTCGTCGGCGGTCATTTTGCCCTTGCGCAGCTCCACCATGCGTGTTACCATGGCGTCCATGTCGGTGTAGGTCTCAGGATCGTAAATTTCAGCGCCCCGGATATTAAAGCCGGCGTCCTCAGCGGCCGAGCGGATTTCCGCCTCATTGCCAATGAGGATGGGGGTCAGGAAGGTGCCGGACAGCAGGCGGGCGGACGCCTCTAAAATGCGGGGGTCGGTACCCTCGGTAAAGACAATCTTACGGGGATGGGCCTTCAGGATATCAATCAATTTTCCAAACATGCTGCATCTGCCTCCAAATCAAAAATAGATGGTCCTGACGTGGGATTCTCTCCTAGTATGGTAACATTTCCCGGGAAAAAATGCAAGGCTTGTACGATAGTTTTCTCGGTTAGGGCGGTGAAAATTCTGGAGAAATTTTTGGATTTCCTCTTTACGTCATGTATTGTTTTCAGGTATACTATACCAAGTGTAATGGCATATTCCAGGGCGGACTGACAGCTCTGAGATTTTGATTTGAGGGTGAGAGATTTTGAAGGAAGAAAATGCGGAATTTTCCCGAACCCTGTCGCTGCTGCGGCAGGAGAAGGGCGCGAGCCAGCGCACTGCCGCCGCCGACCTGGGGATCTCCCAGGCCCTGCTCAGCCACTATGAAAACGGCATTCGAGAACCCGGCCTGGCCTTTGTGGTCAAGGCCTGCGACTACTATGGGGTATCCGCCGATTTTTTGCTGGGCCGCACACTGAGCCGAGACGGCACTACCATCTCCCCCGAGGAGCTCTACGACATCAGTGATGAGAAGAGCAACTCGGTGAAGGGGGGGGTACTGGCGCTGCTGTCGAAGAAGCTGTTGGTCAACTCCGTCGGCGTCCTTTTCGGGCTGCTGGGCAAGACGGGCAGCCGGGAGGCTATCCAGGCCGCAGCCGGGTACCTGTCCACCGCGGTGTACACGGTCTACCGCCGGCTGTACGACGCCAACCCCAGCAGCAACCCCGACTTCTTTTCCGTCCCGCCCCGGCATTTCCAGGCCGGCCTGGCCGAGGCCGACATGAAGTGCTGTGAAGCCGAGTTGGCCGACGCGCTGGCCGCCCATGTCAAAGCTAAAGGCCCCATGCCCGAGATGACAAATGACGCGCTGGCCCGGGACTACCCCGTCCTGTATCAGTCCATCCTACAGGTGGTTCACAACACCGGTGAACGAGTCACCGCCATCAGCGGAGGGCGAAAGAGGCAGGAGAGGAAATAAGGCAACTGCGCTTGAAACCCATCCATAGAAATTGAATTTTCCGCGGCCAAAGGAGCTGTCGATTCCCATACCTCAAGGAGGCATATCTATGACCGATCAATCCAAAATTCGAAATTTTTCCATCATTGCCCACATCGACCATGGCAAGTCCACTCTGTCTGACCGTTTGATTGAGCTGTGCGGAGCGGTGGAGCAGCGGCAGATGGAGAGCCAGCTGCTGGACAACATGGACCTGGAGCGAGAAAGGGGTATTACCATTAAGGCCCGGGCGGTGCGGCTGGACTACCAGGCTGAGGACGGGGAAATCTACCACCTGAACCTCATCGACACCCCGGGCCATGTGGATTTCAACTATGAGGTCAGCCGTTCCCTGGCGGCCTGCGAGGGGGCGGTGCTCATTGTGGACGCCTCCCAGGGCATCGAGGCGCAGACCCTGGCCAACACCTACTTGGCCATGGAGCACGATTTAGAGATTTTGCCGGTGGTGAACAAGATCGACCTGCCCGCCGCCGATCCGCAGCGTGTGAAGGAGGAGATTGAAAACGTCCTGGCCCTCCCTGCCCTGGACGCCCCAGAGATCTCCGCCAAGCAGGGCCTCAACATCCCGGCCGTGCTGGAGGACATTGTAAAGAACATCCCCGCCCCGGAGGGGGACCCCGCCGCCCCCCTGAAGGCCCTGATCTTTGACAGCCAGTACGACCCCTACGTGGGGGTGATCGTCTACTTCCGCATCATGGAAGGGACACTGAAAAAGGGGATGAATGTGAAGATGATGGCCTCCCAGGCCAGCTATCAGGTGCTGGACTGCGGCTATCTCAAACCCCTGGGGATGGAGTCGGCCCCTGCGCTGACCGCCGGGGAGGTGGGCTGGTTCACCGCCTCCATCAAGAATGTAAAGGATACCAGTGTGGGTGACACCATCACCGGCGGGGACGCTCCCGCCAGCGAGCCTCTGCCCGGCTATCGCCCCGCCCAGGCTATGGTCTACTGTGGCATCTACACTGAGGATGGGTCCAAGTACCCCGACCTGCGGGACGCCCTGGAGAAGCTCCAGCTCAACGACGCCTCATTGTCCTTTGAGCCCGAGTCCTCGGTGGCTCTGGGCTTTGGGTTCCGGTGCGGCTTTTTGGGGATGCTCCACATGGAGATCATCCAGGAGCGGCTGGAGCGGGAGTTTGACTTGGACTTGGTGACTACATTACCCTCCGTTATATATGAAGTGACAAAAACTGATGGTAGTGTGGTCCGGGTGGACAATCCCCACAACTACCCCGACCCGGGCGCCATCGACCAGGCCCGGGAGCCATACGCCAAGGTGTCCATCATCTCACCCCCGGACTATGTGGGCAACATCATGCCTATGTGTCAGGAGCGGCGGGGGGTATTCAAGGACATGCAGTACCTGGACACCAATCTGGTGGAGCTGCACTACTCCATGCCCATCGGCGAGATTATCTACGACTTTTTCGACGCCCTCAAGGCCCGCACCAAGGGGTATGCGTCTCTGGACTACGAGCTGGAGGGCTATGAGAGGAGCGACCTGGTGAAGGTAGATCTGCTTCTCAACGGCGATCAGGTGGACGCGCTGAGCTTCATTGTCCATCGGGAGAAGGCCTACAGCCGGGCCCGGCGCATCTGCGAAAAGCTGAAGGAAAACATCCCCCGCCAACTCTTCGAGGTGCCCGTCCAGGCGGCCATTGGCGGCAAGATCATCGCCCGGGAGACGGTAAAGGCCATGCGCAAGGATGTGCTGGCCAAGTGCTACGGCGGCGATATCACCCGGAAGAAGAAGCTGCTGGAAAAGCAGAAAGAGGGCAAGAAGAAAATGCGTACCCTGGGCACCGTCCAACTGCCCACCGAAGCGTTTATGGCAGTGCTCAAACTGGACGAGGAGTAAGAACGCCGCCGAAAGCGGTGTCCCCCGGCAGCGCCATGGAGTGATAAGTTCTAAAGGGGACTGGTTCGTTAGAACCAGTCCCCTGTGCGTTGTCAATTCTGATTTGCGGTCTGCTTCTTTTGAAAGAAAGCGTCAATCTCTTTTTTGAGCTCCGCCGGCTTTGCGTGTTTCAGCAGGTAGCCAGCCGGTTTCAGGGGCATGACCTTGATCATGGTTTCAGTATCCCGCCTCCCGGTGAGAAAGATGACCGGAATTTCTGCAAAGGCCTGTTCTGACCGGAGCATCTCCAAGGTCTGCTTGCCGTCGCAGACCGGCATCTCGTAATCCAACAAAACCAGGTCCGGCTGGTTTAAAGTGATGGTCCGGATGGCGGCCACCCCAGACTCCGCCAGCGCCACTTCATAGTCCTCCTCCAGCAGCTGTTTCATGCCCTGACGGATGGTCATGGAGTCGTCCACTACCAGGATCTTCTGCTTCGGGTGGGCCTGTTCCTCCTTTGCCTGTTCCTCCCGCCGCATCAAATACTGTTCCACCTCAGACAGCGCGTTCGCATTCTCAATTGGGGTTCCGACTCCGCTCTCCAGCAGATGGGGCGCGATGACACAGTAGGCGAAGTAGCCCGCCCCCCCTGTGTTAAACAGCAGGCTGACCTGAGGTTTTTCTCTGTCGAATATCTTTCGGAACTGCTCATAGGACAGGAGGTTTTCCTCTCTCATCTTATAGGTTTCCGGAGTGGGGAAATGTTCCATCACCCGCCCGACAAACTGCCGGGCCGTGTATCGGGCGGCATTGATCAGCATGGTATCCAGCTTATTGGTCTGGATTCCCATAACCTTGCCCACTGTGTTGATCAGCAGCTTTTCTTCAAAGACCAGAATAATTTCCTGCTTTTTTTCGTCCTGGTCCGCCCCATAGACCAGCCGGTAATAGACCCCTTTTCCAAACTTTTCGCCGCCGTAGGCGTCGCTAATTACCTGGGATTCCAGTCGAAACATGTCAAAGACAAGCTGAACAATGACCTTTTTCATAGCGGTCAGCTCTTCCCCAGGAAGAAGATTTTCCCAGGTTCTCATCCGTTTTCCCGTAATGGCCTGGTCCTCTGACAGGGTATGTCCAATCAGCCAGCCGGCGCAGACACCTAGAAAATGCTCCACCGCGTCGGGCGCGTAATCGGTCTGTTCTAACTCCTGTTCCAGGGCCGGGAGGGTGTTCTCACGGAAATTCCTGTGGATGCGCTGATGCTCCTCCAGCCCCTCGTAGTTGATAGAGGCCATGTACGCCTCCTCATCTGCGAAGTGTTTCACTGCATGGCCTTTAAAGTATTTAATTCCCTCCTGACAGGTCCATTGAGTGTCTTTTTCTTCCTCCTTGAAGGCAAAAAGTTTGTTGATGATCCGAAACAGCCGCTGATGTTCCCGGTCAATAATATCCACGCCGATTCGGTACTCTTCCTGCCATTCAAATTGGGTGTCCATACAAAATCCTCCTCTTCTGAAGTCAGGTTTTACGCAGGCCGCCCGTTGGCCGGGCAAGCGCCTGTCTTTTAAGCAAAAGATATCATAAAAAGGTCCACTTTTCAATAGCCTAGGCAAAATTTTCATTTAGAATAATATTCTGAAAAAAGCCGGATTTTTTTAAGATACTCCTGTTTTTGGAGGATTTTTTGCAAAAATTATGATGTTGACCAGATATTTCGGCAGAAAATGACCCGTGCTGCCAGGGATGGCATAGGGCCAGAAAAAGGCGGCCTGGGGAGCGTGTCAGGCCCGCCAAGGACCTGTGGGCTCACGGGGCTACTGCCGATGGAAAGCGGGGAGCGCGCCAGAGGAGCGAAAGAAGCAAAGCTACGCCGTTTTGTGTTGCAAACGGCGTAGCTTTTTGTAAATCAGCGATGTGTTCAGGGGACAGGAACGACCTCAACGGTATAGCCGAGGTCCTTCAGGCCCTGGACGATGCCGGTCTTGCCGATCATGTGGCCAGCGCCTACGGTCATCAGACCGGTGTGGACACCGTCCTGCTTCAGGTAGCGGTCCGCCCAGGCGATCATGTTGGGGTCACGGCCTTCGAAGAGTTTGGCGTTGAGCTCATCATTGGTGTTGGACTGGATCTCATCCTTGGGGAAGTCCTGCGCAAAGCCCTGGACATCGCGGGTCTTCCAATGATTCATCCAACGGTCCATCATCTGGGTCTGCTCCTCCAGGGCGGCTTCCAATTCAGCCCGCTCCTCTTCACTCAGTTCATAGCCGTCCGTGCCCTGGAACGCGGTGAGGGCCATGGCTAGATAGTTCTCCTGATACTCGGCGGACAGCCCTTCGAAGATGCTGCCCTGGAAGGCGTAGGTCTCGATTCCCTCCACAGGGATGCCCACATTGGACGCCTTGTTGTTGACATACAGGTCGATCGCCACAGCGTTGTCGCTGGTGGTCTCGTCCATCGTGGCCTGGGCGTTGAAGGAGTTGGCCAACGCCCAGGGCTTGAACTGGGCCGTCTCAGCCTCGGGCATACCGATAGCGGCCAGGGCCTCCACCACGTCCTGGTACAGCTCGCTGCTGATGTGGTCCTTCAGGGTGGTGCCGTCGGAGTAGACCTGCATGGCGGCGAATTCGTCGATGCCCTCCCGGCTGTTGAAGTCCAGCTCGAAGGCGGCCAGTTCGGTGCTGGCAATGATGTCCCGCAGCTGCTTATGGAAGGGGTATAGATTACTGCGGTCGGTGTGGATGGAACCCAAGAGATACAGGGTGTTGCCGTTGCCGGTGGCTTTCCACAGCAGCCCCAGAGAGCCGGCGTTCTGCCCGTCGTACAGAGCCAGAATCAGCCGGTTGGCGAAGATGGAGGCCTCCAGCAGGGTGCAGGGACGGTCCAGCATCAGACTGCGCCCATTGCCGCAGACGGCCCCAAGGGAGGCCATATACTCCACGGGATCGGAGTTGACGTTGGGGAAATTGTAGGCGGCCGCCTCCTGGTACAGGGCGTTGAGTACGCCGCCTCGCGTGGTGTCGATGACCAGCGTTTCGCCCTTGCTGGGGTTGGCGGGCATGTTTAGAACGGCCAATTTGTCCGCCACCGTCTTGGTAAGGTCGGCAAGCTGTTCCTGAGTGATGACTTTATTGTAATCGGTGTAGATCTCATTGCCAAACAAGCCCATGGCGTAGCCGTCGGCAATCTGCTCATGGGACCAGGCAGGCAGGGAGGAGAGCTGGCCGTTTTCAGCAGCCAAAACGGGGGACACGCTCCCCAACAGGCCCAGTGTCAGCAGCAGGGCAAGAAATTTTTTCATCGGTAATCATCCTTTCTATGGGCGAGCCCAAACATTCCACCTTATTGTAGCACCGGGCATTGGAATGTCAATTAAAATTCTCTTAAAAATGAATCCCCAGCCATTGGGCCAGATCCCTCAGATCGGGGGAGAGGTGCTCCGGGCAAAAACTGGCAAAAGCATCTGCCGGGGTGGTGCCCTTCAAAACGGCGGCAAAGTGGCAGCCGGCATTTTGGGCGGCCCCCGCGTCCAGCACGGTGTCTCCGCAGAACAGAGTATCCTCGGGGCGCACCTCCAGTCGTTTCATGGCCGCAAGGAGGCCCTCCGGGTCGGGCTTGTGCCGCGTTACATCGGCGCTGCCAATGACCAAATCCACATCGTCCGCAGCTTCCAGCCGCTCCAGAATGGCCGCGATGGTGTCCCCCCGCTTGGTGCTGACAATGGCCGTCTTCACCCCCTGCGCCTTCAGGCCGTGGAGCAGTTCACGGGCGCCGGGGAAGAGCTCGGTCTCCCGGACCTGGCGCTCCCGGGCTACCTGGGTGAACAATAGGCGGAACTTGGATTGGCGCTGGGGGTCGTGGTCTCCGGTGAGCATGGTGTAGGAGTCCTCCAGCAGATAGCCGACGGTGTTCCGTACCGCGTCTCGGGTGGGGGCGGGCCAGCCCAGGGTGGTGAGCCCGTAACAGAAGCCGGCGACAATGGAGTCGGTACAGTCGGCCAACGTGTAATCAAAATCGAAGCATACCGCTTTAAACACAGCAATCTCCTCCTCACCTGCCATAATATCACAGGAAAGTTTCTGCCGCAAGTGTTTGACAAACGACACCGGTTCGATATAATAAAAGGCAGAGGACCTATTGATGTCTGAGGAGGAGCAAGGATGGATAAGACCAATGAAAAATATACAGCTTATCTCCAGATTCTGGAAGAGGAGCTGGTCCCCGCTATGGGGTGCACCGAGCCTATTGCCATTGCCTACGGCGCGGCCAAGGCCCGAGAACTGCTGGGGCAGCTGCCCGACCAGGTGTTGGTAGAGGCCAGCGGCAACATCATCAAAAATGTAAAAAGCGTGGTGGTTCCCAATACTGGTGGACTTCATGGGATTGAGGCGGCTGCGGTGGCAGGCGTGGTAGCCGGCCGAGCCGACCTGCTTTTGGAGGTCATATCCCAGGTGAGTGAAGAACAGCAGGGGGAGATGCGGACCTACTTAAAAGAACACCCTGTTCAGGTGGAGTTTTTGGACGGAGACCTGGTCTTTGACATTCAGATCACCCTGCGTCGGGGGGAGCATGTGGCCAAGGTGCGCATTGCCAACTACCACACCAATCTTGTCCACATGGAGCGGGACGGCGAGGTTGTGCTGGACCTGCCTGTGGAGGCCAACGACGAGAGCGGCCTGACCGACCGGAGTCTGCTCACAATGGCAGACATCTATGACTTTGCCCAGACGGTGGACCTGGACGATGTGCGCCAGGTTTTGGACCGCCAGATCTCATGCAATATGGCCATCTCCCAGGAGGGACTTACCAACAGCTACGGGGCCAATATTGGCCAGGTCATTCGGAAGACCTCGCTGGCGGACGACTCGATTGCCAAAGCGAAGTCCGCCGCCGCCGCGGGGTCTGACGCCCGGATGGGCGGCTGTGAGCTGCCGGTAATTATTAACTCGGGCAGCGGGAACCAGGGGATTACGGCCTCTGTGCCGGTGATTGTCTACAGCCGGGAGATTGGGGCCAGTGAGGAGCAGTTGTATCGGGCGCTGGTGCTGTCCAACCTGATTACCATCCATCAGAAGACCCGCATAGGCCGGCTGTCTGCCTACTGCGGCGCGGTGAGCGCCGGGGCTGCCGCGGGGGCGGGTATCGCCTATCTGGATGGGGGCGGCTATGAGGAGATCACCCACACGGTCGTCAACGCCCTGGCTATCGTCTCCGGGATGATCTGTGACGGGGCCAAGGCGTCCTGCGCCGGCAAGATTGCCGCGGCCATTGACGCCGGAGTGCTGGGCTACCGGATGTATCAGAACGGCCAGCAGTTCTACGGTGGAGACGGCATCCTCTCCCACGGAGTGGAAAAGACGCTGGACAACGTGGGTCGGCTTGGCAAAATTGGGATGCGCAGTACAGACAAAGAAATTTTACAGATTATGCTTCAGGCGTAGAAAAAATCCTCCGGCGAATAGCCGGAGGATTTTTTTCTCGTCAATGGTTGGCCATCTGATAGATGCTTAACATATCCGCCTCGCGGAGGACCTTGGCGGCCCCTTTTGCCCCGCCGGCAGCTGCGCTGCACATCCGCGCCATCGTTTCCAGCTGTTCCTGTGTGGGGGTGATACCCAGTTCAGAGAGACAGGTGGGCATGTGGATAGAGCGGAAGAAATCCTCCATGGCCTCAATTCCTCTCAGCGCGATATCCTCTGGACTCCCGCTGTCTGCAACTCCCATCACGTGGGTCGCAAACCGGACAAACCGGTGCAGGCAGTCTTGATACACATACCGAGCCCAGCTGCCCCAAACTGCGGCCAGGCCGGCGCCGTGAGTCACATCGAACATGCCGCCCAGCTCGTGTTCCAGGCCGTGGGTGGCCCAGTCGCCCTGGCTGCTGCCAGTCAAACCGTTGTGGGACAGGCTGCTGGCCCACATGACCTCTGCCCTGGCGTCGCAGTTTTTAGGGTCGTCCCGAAGGATGAGCGCATTTTTCATCACCGTGCGCAGCAGGCCCTCGGCGATGCTGTCGGTGATCTCCATGTTTCCGTCAGGGGTGAAGTACCGCTCCATGGTGTGCATCAAAATGTCAGTGCAGCCGCTGGCTGTCTGGTAGGGGGGCAGGGTTGTGGTCAGGTCCGGGTTCATTACGGCGAATTTAGGGCGGCAGAGGTCGCTGTTGTAGCCCCGTTTTACACCGCCCTCGTCCTTGGTAATCACGCTGCTGTTGCTCATCTCGCTGCCGGCCGCCGCGATGGTTAGCACGGCGCCCAGGGGCAGGCAGCCCACCGCCTGGCGGGTGTGGTCGTACAGGTCCCAGACGTCCCCCTCGTCCACCGCCCCGTAGGCGATGGCCTTGGCCGAGTCGATGACGCTGCCGCCTCCTACTGCCAGGATGAAGTCCACCCCCTCCCGGCGGACCAGTTCGATGCCCTGATACACCAGGGACAGCCGGGGGTTGGGTACCACGCCGCCCAACTGGGTGTAGGTCACGCCCGCCTGGTCCAGCGAGGATTTGACCCGGTCCAGAAGTCCGGACCGGATTACACTGCCTCCTCCGTAGTGGATGAGCACCTTGTTACAGCCCTGGGCCCGCACCAGCGTTCCGGTCTGCGCCTCTGCGTCCCTGCCGAACACCACCTTTGTGGGGGTATAATAGGTGAAATTGAACATGAGTTGGCCTCCTCATTTTTTAGTAGGGATGTCGTTGACACCATTATAGCACCAGAGGCGGTTGACCACAAGGGGGCCCGCTCTCTGGCGGGCCGCTTGTGCTGCTCGCGGATGTGGGATTTAGAAAAAGCAGGCCGGGAGAAGTACAGGGGACGTTATGATCGGGGTGGTGTGGAGAGACGGGCGGCACTTGACCAAAAAGAGCGCGCCACGCCCGCCCCGGTCGGTTGTCAGTAGAGATACCACCCACCGATGTCAAGCCCCGGTGACGATCATATTGGGCCAGCGGTGTTCCATGAACCTGTCCCCGTACTGCCGGTCGATAAACTCCTCGAAGGCGTTGGCGGGTTCAGGCCGGACCGCTCTGGTGTTGTAGCGCAGCATGGCGGCGCAGGTGAGCAGGCCATTGCACACCATGAGGAACACCACAACCCAGGTGACAACCTTCCCGGCCAGGGCGGGGAAGCCCTCGATCAAGCGGGACATCTGGGGGTAGATCCCCTTGATCCAGAACACGGCCAGCACCCCCCAGAAGAAGCAGAAGAGCACATTGGTGCGTCCGCCGATGTTCAGAGGCATGTGACTGTAGTCCCAGAAGACGGTGCCGAACACCAGTTGCGTAAACACGCTGCACATGTACTCGTAGGTCCCGCCGATGAAGAAGCCGGCGGCGAAGACAAAGAAGGAGTCCCGCTTTGCCAGAGTCTGGAGGGTGACGGTGAGCACCACCGCCCCCAGTCCCCACACAAAGCTGAAGGGGCCGTAGAGCACGCTGGATCGGCTCATCCAGTGGCTGTTGACCAGTCCACACCAGAAGGTCTCGATGATGTCGCCCAGCAGGGCGGAGGTGAGGAATACCCACACCAGTTTGTCCAGACAGATCCCTTCGGCGAAGATATAAGTCCCCTGCTCCTCTGGGGGCATCCCCCGGATGCCAGGGTAGGCCTTCTGGAGCCGCCGCCACACGGCAGAAGTCATCCGCCCGGCGATCCGGCCCTCGCTGCTGTGGGCTTCTCGTCGCTCATAGGCCCGGACACCTCCGGTGCGCAGGGTGTACAGTACCCCCACGAAATCCACCCCAATCAGGGCGAAAAGGCCCCACACAGCGACCCCTTTGACCAGCTCAGGGATCAGGGTGATCACGCCCAGCAGCAGGGGGTGGACCACCAGGTAGGTGGTATAGTAGACGGCCGCCACCGCCGCCGAGGAGAGCAGGCCCCGCATACTGCCCTCCAGCGCCCGGCTGCGCACCCCGCCCCAGTGGACCTTGGGCCCGAGGCGCCGGTTGAGGTAGTCGGCAAAACTCTCCGCCACAGAGACGATGGCCATTGTAAACAAAAACTGTACTGCATATCGCCCGGCCAGGGCGGGCAGAGTCAGAATCATCAGGTCGAAGGCCACCCCGTAGGACGGCAGAAAGGGGGTGGTGAGAAAACCTCGGTTGCAGAATTTTCGCTTGGTGACGGCATAGTACAGCACCTCGGTGCACCAGCCCAAAAAGGAGTAAATCAGCAGGTAGAGTGCCAGATCCAGCCAGTTTAACATATGTTTTCCTTTCTTGTTTCCAAATTTTCTCTGTCTCCCGCCGGAAGAAAAGGTTGGGTCAGGAGTAGAGACGGATAATTTCCTCGGCCACCGACCGTTTGGAGCAGCACCGGTCCATGGCCTGATGGGTGATATAGTGGTGGGCGTCGGGCTCCGACATCTTCAGCACGCTGATGAGCAGCCACTTGGCCCGGTTGACCAGACGAATCTCCTCCATCTTCTCCTCGATGGGCTGGACCTTCTTCTCATAGCGTCTCAGCCGCTCCCGGGCGGCCGTCATCCAGTTCAGCCCCCGGAGAACGGCGTCTCGGGGGACGGGTCTGGGCAGGACAAACACCCCATATTCCGTCACCCGGGACTGGATCTGGTCATACAGCGCCGCCGCCGCGAAGAGCAGCACCACCGTCCCCCCGGTGCGGCAGCAGTCGATGGCAAAGCGGATGCCGGCGTCATCGGGGAGGGGGGAATTGACAAAAACGAGATCAAAATCCTGGCCGTTTCGGGTGCGTTCCGCCGCCCCTACATTGGAAACGGTGATAATGGGTGAGTAGGAGGTTTCAGGCAGGAGGGGAAGCAGGGAGCTTTGAAATTTTTCCGAGGCCGACACGATCAATACGCTGTACACACGCTTTCGCAAGCTCACAATATCCCCTCCTCTCGCCATAATTGGGCTACCCCTTAAAATACGCCTCGGCCACCGCCTGTGGGAGACTGGACTGGATAAATTCGCTGAACCGTGCCGCCGTCACCGCCGCTTCCCGATCCTTGGGTAGGGGACTGAAGCTGGACAGCCTCTCATGGTCCGCCTGGTAGAGGTTCAGATTGGCGGCGGGGGGCAGTTCCAGATTTTGTTCCACACCCCGCAGACCCGCCTGAATCACCAGGGCGAAGGCCAGGTAGGGGTTGGCGGCGGGGTCGGGGGAGCGCAGCTCCGCCCGGCGGTATTCCCCCGCGGCGGCGGGGATTCGCACCAGCTGAGACCGGTTTTCGTGGGACCAGGAGATGTATTTGGGGGCCTTGTGGCCGCCGAAGCGGGTGTAGGACTCCGCTACCGGGTTGAGGAACACGGTCATGTCGGCCACCCGGTCCAGTACCCCGGCCACCATCTGGGGCAGGCGGTCCCGGCCGTCCTCAGCTTTCACCGACATGTTGATGTGGAAGCCGCTCCCCGGCGCGTCGGCCAGGGGCTTGGGGGAGAAGTCGGCGCACAGGCCATTTCGCTGGGCGATGAACTTCACAATGGACTGGAAGGTCATCACGTTGTCCGCCGCGGTGAGGGGGTCGGAATATTTAAAGTCGATCTCATTCTGGCCCGGCCCCTCCTCGTGGTGGGAGCACTCGGGGGCAATGCCCATCCGTGCCAGGGTGAGGCAGATCTCCCGGCGGATGTTTTCCCCCCGGTCGTCGGGGGCGATGTCCATATAGCCCGCCCTGTCGTAGGGGATCTTGGTGGGCTCCCCCCTCTCGTCCCGCTGAAACAGGTAAAATTCCTGTTCCGCGCCAAAAAGAAAATGGAACCCCCGCTGTTCCGCCCGGTCTATGGCGCCGCGGAGCAGGGCCCGGGTGTCGCAGGGGAAGGGCCGGCCGTCGGGGCAGTGGATGGAGCAGAACATGCGCACCACCTGCCCGTGCTCCGGCCGCCAGGGCAGGGGCATGAGGGTCTCCGGGTCGGGACGGAGGAGCAGGTCGGACCGGGCCTCGTCCCCGAAGCCGGCGATGGCGGAGGCGTCGAAGGCGATGCCGTACTCGAAGGCCCGGGACAGCTCCGAAGGGACGATGGAGATATTTTTCTGACGCCCGAACACATCGCAGAAGGTCAGGTGGATAAAGGCTGTCTCCTCCTCCCGGACATACTGAAGGACTTCTTCCCTGGTGTACTTCATGACCGCTCCCGCTCCTCTTTAACGAAATTTCCAAGTATTATACCACAGTCCCGAGCAGTTTTCCACCACACTGAACAGAATCTTGGAAAACAGAAAAAACAGGTTGACAGCCCCCCTGTCCAGGGCGTATAATGCGCCCATAAAGGCAAAGACGTCTTTTCAGTTGATTTCTGAAGGGCGTTTTTGCCTCTTTTTATGCGTTTGACCGCAGAAAGGGTGAAGAAAAATGGCAGCAGTCCCGGAGTATTTTGGCAGCATGGTATTTGACGACAGGGTGATGAGGGCCAATCTGTCCGCCGAGGTGTATCAGTCTTTGAGAAGGACCATTGACCAGGGAGAAAGGTTGAATATCGGGGTGGCCAACGCCGTGGCGGCGGCTATGAAGGACTGGGCCGTGGCCCATGGGGCCACACATTTTACCCACTGGTTCCAGCCGCTCACCGGCGTCACCGCCGAGAAGCATGACAGCTTCATTTCCCCCTCGCCCGACGGCGGGGTTATCATGGAGTTCTCCGGCAAGGAGCTGATTCAGGGGGAGCCGGACGCCTCCTCCTTCCCCTCCGGCGGGCTGCGGGCCACCTTTGAGGCCCGGGGCTACACCGCCTGGGACCCCACCTCCTACGCCTTTCTCAAAGACAAGACCCTGTGCATCCCTACCGCTTTCTGCGGCTACAACGGGGAGGCCCTGGACAAAAAGACCCCCCTCCTGCGCTCCATGGAGGCGCTGAACAAGCAGGCTCTGCGGGTGCTGCGCCTGTTTGGGAACACCCAGGTCAGGCGGGTGACGCCCTGTGTGGGCCCGGAGCAGGAGTACTTTCTGGTGGACGCGGACATGTGGGCCAAGCGCCGGGACCTGCGCTTTACCGGCCGCACCCTCTTCGGGGCCAGGCCTCCCAAGGGACAGGAGATGGACGACCACTATTTTGGAACCATCAAACCCCGGGTGGCCGCCTATATGGCCGACCTGAACGACGAGCTGTGGAAATTGGGCATCCTGGCCAAGACCCAGCACAACGAGGTGGCCCCCGCCCAGCATGAGCTGGCCCCCATCTACACCACCGTCAACATCGCCACCGACCACAACCAGCTGACTATGGAGCGGATGCAGAAGGTGGCCGCCCGCCACAATCTGGTCTGCCTGCTCCACGAGAAGCCCTTTGCGAGGGTGAACGGCTCGGGCAAGCACAACAACTGGTCGCTGTCCACCGACACCGGAGTAAACCTGCTGTCCCCCGGGGATACCCCCTATGAAAACGCCCAGTTCCTGCTGTTCCTGTGCGCTGTTCTCAAGGCGGTGGACGACTACCAGGACCTGCTGCGCATCTCGGTGGCCACCGCCGGCAACGACCACCGCCTGGGGGCCAATGAGGCGCCCCCCGCCGTGGTGTCCATCTTCCTGGGGGACGAGCTGGCCGCCATTCTGGGCTGCATCGAGCACGACGCCCCCTACACCAGCATCGACACCGGCAAGGTCCGGCTGGGGGTGGACGTGCTGCCCAAGTTCCGCCGGGATACCACCGACCGCAACCGCACTTCCCCCTTCGCCTTCACAGGCAACAAATTTGAGTTCCGCATGGTGGGCTCCGCCGACTCCATCGCCTGCGCCAACATCATGCTCAACACCGCCGTGGCTGAGAGCTTGCGGGTCTACGCCGACCGGCTGGAGGGGGCAGAGGACTTCCAAGTCGCCCTCCAGGCTGTGATCCGCAAGACCATCCAGGACCACAAGCGCATTATCTTCAACGGCAACGGCTATGACGACGCCTGGATTCGGGAGGCCACCGAGAAGCGGGGCCTGCTGAACTACCCCGCCGCCCCCGACTGCGTGCCCCACCTGCTGGACGAGAAAAATATAGCTCTGCTCACCTCCCACGGGGTGCTTACCAGGGCGGAGCTGGAATCCCGGTATGAGGTGACGCTGGAAAACTACTGCAAGACCATCCTCATCGAGGCCAACACCATGGTGGATATGGCCCGCACCGAGATCATCCCCGCTGTCCAGGCTTTTGTCCTGGATACCGCCAAAACTGCCGCCGCCAAGCGGGAGCTGGTCCCGGGCTGCCTCTGCGGCTGGGAGACAGAGCTTATCAAGAAGCTGTCCACCCTCACCGACCAGATCTACCGGGAGGTCGGCGCGCTGGAGGAGGCGGTTTCGGCTTTGGACAACGCCGACGACATTGGCAGCCAGGCCGCCGCCATCCGGGACACGGTGCTGCCCCAGATGGGCCGGCTGCGCCTGCCCTGCGACCAGGCCGAGACCCTCACCCCAAAGAAGTACTGGCCCTTCCCCGCCTACGGCGACCTGTTGTTTGGGGTGAGGTGACGAAAAGGGGCCCTGCCCTGCGGGGAACGGGAGAATTACGCCCAGATTGGAGGAGACATTATGTGTTCCATCATCGGATATTGCGGCCCCGTGGCCGATTCAGAGGCGTTTCAGCGGGGTTTTGACCGTACCAGGAGCCGGGGACCCGACGACAGCCGGGTGGTCCCGGCGGGAGATGGCCTGCTGGGCTTCCACCGTCTGGCCATCATGGGCCTGACCCCCGAGGGGATGCAGCCCTTCGGGCTGGAGGACAGCTGGGCCGTGTGCAACGGCGAGATCTACGGATTTGAGAGGTGGAAAGGGGAGCTGGAGGGGAGGGGCTACACCTTCCGCAGCGGTTCCGACTGCGAGATTCTCCTCCCCATGTACCGGGAGTACGGCGTGGATATGTTCGCCAGGCTGGATGCGGAGTTCGCCTGCATCCTCTACGACGGGCAGACGGGGGAGTTCATCGCCGCCCGGGACCCCATCGGCATTCGGCCCCTGTACTACGGGTACGACGGCCGGGGGACCATACTGTTTGCCAGCGAGCCCAAAAACCTGCTGGACCTGACGGATGAGATTATCCCCTTCCCCCCGGGGCACTACTATAAGGCGGGCGAGTTTGTCTGCTACCGCGATATTGCAAAGGTGGACCGGTTCTGTGGTGACGGGCTGGAGGAGGTTTGCAGAAACATCCGGGAAAAGCTGGTGGCCGGAGTGGAAAAGCGGCTGGTGGCCGACGCCAGGGTGGGCTTTCTCCTGTCCGGCGGGCTGGACTCCTCCCTGGTGTGTGCCATCGCCGCCCGCCGGAGCAAGACCCCCGTCAAAACCTTCGCCATCGGCATGGACACCGACGCCATCGACCTGAAATATGCCAAGGAAGTGGCGGACTACATCGGCAGCGACCACACTGAGGTCATCATCACCCGGGAGGACGTGCTGTCCAGCCTGGAGCGGGTGGTGGAGCTGTTGGGCACCTACGATATCACCACCATCCGGGCCAGCATGGGCATGTATCTGCTGTGCAGGGCCATCCATGAACAGACAGATATCCGGGTGCTGCTCACCGGGGAGATATCCGACGAGCTCTTTGGCTACAAATACACCGACTTCGCCCCCTCGCCCCGGGCCTTCCAGGAGGAGGCGGAGAAGCGGCTGCGGGAGCTGCATATGTACGACGTCCTCCGGGCCGACCGGTGCATCTCAGTGAACTCTCTGGAGGCCCGGGTGAGATCGGAAGAGCACACGTCTGAACTCCAGTCACGTAACCG
>CAPGBJ010000012.1 GCA_948616425.1 uncultured Oscillospiraceae bacterium | reverse complement strand
CGGCCCTCTCGACCGCCGTTTTCACGTTGGCCATGCCGATGCCCAGGGAGCCCTCCTTGCCGGGGATCAAAATGATGGCCGGGGTGAGGGCGTCCTTATACCGGGCAATCTCCTGGGGGAGCTGGGCGGCCAGCTGCTCGGTCATATAGATGATGGCGTAGTTCTCCTTGGCCATGCGGTGGAGGGCCTCCCGGCCCGCCTCGGGGGACTCTACCGGGCAGACCTCCAGCCCCAGGGCCTTGAAGCCCAGGACGCTGTCCTTGTCGCCCATGGCGGCGATTTTATACATCTGCAATCCCCCTTACACATAGGTTTCCCGGAGCCGGGAGCGGATGGTGTCCCCATCCAGCCCCGCCGCACGTCCGGCGAAGATGGCCCGGATGGCGGTAAACTCCTGCTCTTTGGCGTACAGGTAGCCGATCACCGTCTCTTCCCCGAAGGGGATACGGCGGGCGGCGGCCAGGTAGGCGGTGAGGGCGTTGTCACACTCCCGCTCAAACGCGGTGAGGGACCCCCCGCCCGGCTGGGCCAACTTGGCCCCCAGACTGGCGGCCTGGGCCAGGGGCCCGGACCGGAAGACTTCGCCCAAGGCGTCTCCCCGGGCGGAGGCGATGCCCCCCTCGGAGACATTCCCTCCAGGCAGCAGCACCTGGCGCAGGAAGTCGCCCTCCCGGCCCATGCGGGCCACCCGGACGGCGGAACGCAGGTTGGCCACGTCCACCGACAGGCGGACATAGCCCTGGAGGAAGGGGCTGCGCAGCTCTTTGGCCAGCTGGGCCATCTCGCCATAGCAGGCCTTATCCAAGATCAGGTCGGCCTGCTGGGGGTCGCCCCCGTCGGCCAGGGCCGCCCTGGCCTGCTCCATGGCCCGCTTGAAGGCCTCGCTGGTGCCGGTCACTGCCTCCCGCTTCCAGCCGTCCCACAGCTGAGCGGGGTCGTAGCGGCCCCCGGCCAGTAGCAGGCGCTCCGGGTCGGAGCCCATGGCCTGAGCCTTGATCATGGTCTTGGCGTTGTGGTAGTCGTATTTGATCTGGAAAACCTCTACCAGACGGGGATCAGGGGCCCCCTGCTCCATGTCTTTGAAGACCTGAGCACGGGCCTGGGCCAGCGCGCCGTCCAGGCCAGCCCCATCGTTGTAGCCGCACTCGGCCAGCAGCTTCATGGCCTCGGCGTCGTCTCGGGCCTCAATCATCCGGTCCATCCGCTCCCGGGTGAGCAGTCTGTTCTCCATGGCCCGGATACGGGCGGAAATGGCCAGATAATCTGTATCTTTTTTGCGGTGGGACAAGTTGACTGCCCCCTTCCTTATGATTGAAACAGAGCGTCGGCGACCTGCTTCTCCACCTGCTCCCGCTGGAGGCGCACCAGAGTTTCGAAGGCGCAGTTAATCTCCACGTCGCCGTCCACCATGATAAAGCCGCCCCGGATGTCCCGGGTCTCCTCTGACAAGGTGAGCCCGGTGCCAGTGACCACGGCCGTGGTGTTGTGGACCAGCTTATCCACAAAGGCGCCCACCTTAGATTTGGTGACCTCCTCGGGCAAACTGGGGGCCCGCTCCTTGACCAAGGTCTCATTGGCGGCCATGACCACCTGCTTTCCGACCCGGGCGCGATCCTTCTGGGAGAAGATCAGCTGCTCTTTGCCGGAGGAGCTGGCCTCCAAGGCCAGCTTGGTCAGCAGGGCGATGTACTCCTTTTCAGGCAGAGTGCACAGCTTCTCCAGGGCCAGGGCAAAGGCCTCGCCCAGCACCTCCTGCTTAGCGGCCAGCTCCAGCTTGCGCCGCTCCATCTGAGAGGCAGATTTCAGCCGCTCCAGTCGCTCACCGGCTGCATTTCGGCCCCGCTCCACAATCTCGTTGGCCTCCTGCTGGGCCTGGGCCGCGGCATTGTCCCGGATCGCTTGGACCTTTTGGTCGGTCTCCGCCGCCAGCTTGCTGATTTCAGCTTGGGCGTCCTGGGCAATTTTGGCGGTGATTTTTTCGATTCCTTCCATAAACCGTCTCTCTTTCCGGCCTTAGGCGCTGATGTTGATGATCATCAGCATGGAGGCCAGCAGGGACAAAATGGCGTAGAACTCCACGGTGATGCACAGCACCATGCCCTTGGACCAGTCGTCGGGCTTCTTGGCCAGGATGTTGATAGAACCGGCAGCCACGCGGCCCTGGGCAATGGCGGAGAACAGTCCGCCGAGGGCCATGGGCAGGCAGGCGGCAAAGTACTGGCAGCCCTGGGCTACGCTCAGCATGGGCAGGGTGCCGGACAGCAGCCCCATGCGGAAGACGGCGAAGAACCATACCACCAGGCCATACAGGCCCTGGGTGCCGGGGATAACTTGCAAGATCATGACTTTACCGAATTTGCTGGGGTCTTCACACAGCAGGCCGGTTCCGGCCTCACCGGCGATGCCGGTGCCCTTGGCGGAGCCGATGCCGCTGAGGACGGCCGCCAGGCCGGCGCCCAGCAGGGCCAGGGCCAGACCGCCGAAGGCCCCAAGAAAGGACTGTGCCGCCGCGTTCTGCTCCATCATTTGGATCATATCTGTTGCAGTGCTCATAGTGTTGTTCCTCCTCTTATTTAACTACCTCGTAGTATTTGGTATTGAGATTCAAGGGGCGGAAGGGTCTTCCGCCATCCTGATAGAACTTGCCGAAGTACTCCAGACACTGAAGTCTCAGGTCATGGACGTAGCAGCCCAGCAGGTTCAGCGCAAAGTTCAGGGTGTTGCCCGCGAAAGAGATAATCAAGAAGATGACGATGTTGCCGGGGATGGCGCCCAGGGTGTTGAACACCTGGGCAATGACCGAACCGGCCAGCATCAGAGCCATGAGACGGGAGTAGGACAGGATATCGCCAAAATAGCCCGTCACATGGTTGTACAGAGAGCCGAAGATACCTGTAACCTTGCCAAATCCCTGGTTTTGGATGACCGGGCCGGCCACTACCATCACCAGACCGACGACCAGCACAATGGGGGTAATCCCCACAATCGCCAGGCCCAGCCCAGCAAAGACCACCCACCAGGTGACCTCCTCAAAGACGGCATCCATCACCTGTCCATTTTTCAGCTTGCTGACAAAGCTGATGGCCATACCGGTGATAATCTGTACAAAGCCCAGGCACATAGCCCCCACCAGGATCATCATGGTGTCCTCTAGGGGGGTGAACAGGGCAGGCAGGGCAAACTCACCGCCGGTGGTCAGCTTTACCACCTGGGTGAGGAAGTCTCCGAAGAAGCCTCCTGTCAGGGCGCCCATGATAAAGGTGGTGATCCCGCACAGCACCAGCAGCCCGCACAGGTGGCCAAAGGTGCCGCCCGGCTTTTTCTTTTTCAGGATCACAGCTCCAGCCAGCATCATAAGAAGGCCATACCCCATATCCGCCATCATAATCCCGTAAAACAGGATGAAGAAGGGGGCCATCAGGGGGTTGGGGTCCAGCGTCCCGTAGGCCGGCAGGGAGTACATCTCAGTGACCATGTTCAACGGTCTAGTCAGCGCGCTGTTTTTCAATTTCACCGGCACCTGGGAGTAGTCCTCCGGGGCGGGGTCGCTGACCTCGCAGGCACAGGGGTAACTCCCCAGCGCCCTCTCTAACTCAGGCCAGTTCTCCTCCGGCACCCAGCCCTCCAGCAAGAAGGTCTGTCCCGTATCCATCAGCCGGCCCCGGGCCTCCTCCCGGCTGGCATCTACGCCGGCCAGGTCAGACAGCTGCCGCAGGGGGGCGTTCAGCTCTCCCATGCCGGTCAGCTTCTTCTCGATGGAGGCGGCCTCCTCCTGCAGCGCCTTGGTCTCCCGGCCCAGTCGTTCCAGATTTTCCGCCGCACTGCCCGTCCAGTCCCGCAGATTCGCCCGGGACCAGCCCAGGGCCTTCAGCCCCTCTAAAACTCCCTCGGCCTGGCTGGTGTGACACACCAGCATACAGTAGCGGGTATCTCGATCAGAGGACACCTCGGTGAGCTCAGCCAGCTCGCTGGCGGCCTGCACCTCTCTCTCCGCCTGGCCCATGGGGATGTTGGCGGGCAGAGTACCCAGCTGAATGGTCACCTGGGGGGTGGAGCCGGTCTCCAGCGGCAGGTCCAAGTTCATCCAGGGGAGCAGCACCGCCTTTTGGGCCTCCAGCTTGTTCTCCTCGGCACGGATAGCGGCCAGCCGCCGGTCCAGAGCATTCACCTGCTCAGCCGCCTCACGCGCCCCTTTGGCCCGCTCCTCGTCCAGGAAATCCCGCTCCCCCACGCCGGGCTTCGGGGCCAGGAAGCTGCCCTTGGACGGAGCATATCGCTTGAGGACCTCCAGAGCCCGTTCGGCCTGAGTCTTCTCCTCATGGGCTGCGGCCAGTCCTCCCGCCTCCGGGCGGGTCAGGCAGGCCCACAGGGGATCATCCGCATCCGCCTCAGGCTGAATAATCTCCACACAACCCATGTGCTGGAGTCTGCGCAGCAGCTCTTCCCGGTCGCTGACCATACCTACCATGCGCAGGCGTTTCATTTTTACTATGGCCATTACCGTTCCACGACCCTTCCAACAATGAGCTGCGCGGCCTCCTCCAGCCGCCCCCGGGCATTTCGCTTCAGCGTCTCGCAGTCCTGACCGGCCTGTTCCAGTTCCGCCTTTGTCGCCTGGGCGGCCTTCTCCTCCGCCTGGGCCATCATCTGACGGGCCTCCTCCCGGGCCTGCTGCCGGGCCTGTTCCACGATCTGCTTCGCCTCTCTCTGGGCCTCAGCCAGCCTCTGCTTTGTCTGGGCTGCCGCGGCCTCCCGATCTGCCTTGGCTTTGGCCTCGGCTTGGGTAACCGTCTGAATCGCTTCTAATGCCATGTTTTCACCACCTTTTTTGCTTGCAAAAATGGGGAGATTTGCTACTGTACTATTGTAGTCAAAATCTTGTAAAATTGCAAGCCCTTTTTCTGTCCCGCTCCAGCGAAAAAATGTGCGGCCTCCCCTCCTCTTTTGGCCCATTTTTCCTCTGAAATTTTGACGCAAAGTCCCCATTTCCCCATATCACCCACACAGTTCTTCCACCTTATTCCAAAATTCAAGCGGGGCGCCTGAACACACTCCTTTCAGACGCCCCGCCCGCTCTCGACAACAAATACGCTTATTCCTCCGGACCAATTTCCGCCTGCACCACAGGGCTGTCCTGGGTGTGGGAGGAGGTCACCGCTACCAGCCGTTCCGGGCCGCCGCCAATCCCTGCCGGCTCCAGCAGGTCCGCCGCCGCGGGTTCCAACTCGTCCTCCCGGACCCAAATCCGGTGGGCATATCGCTCCAGCAGCGCCCCGGTCACACCGCTGACTTTCTCCGTTCCGGCCAGAGTATCCCGCTCTACCCACAGGGAAATTTTGGTGCCGTAAGGCGCCACCGACTGCTCCACCTGGTCTAACAGCCCCTCCAGCTCCTGGGTAAACTGAGCGGCGTTATAGCTCTCTCCCTGGTTGATCCGGTCTAACCTCCCCTGAATCGGAAAGGCAAAGTTCTCCAGTACAATCTCATCAAAGCCCAGGGCGGCCAGCTCACCGCACAGCCCCGCAATATAGGCCTGTGCGTCCTCCTGGGCGGGGCTCATCCACCGCAGACCCAGCTCATCCCGCCAGTTGTTGCCTCCCTGACGCAGCGCCATTCTGTTGCGGTAGTAGGGCACACTGTTGTCCCGGAAGCAGCACACCCGGGCAATAGTATATACATCCCCCTGGTTCCATTGGCGCAAGGCGTCATTGGCGGACTGTTCCCCGTTCACCTTGGCCCGGCCCGCCACCTCCTGATCGGAGTACCAGGCCAGATTGCCCTCCCGGTCCTTCATCTCCAACATGACCGCGTCGGCTCCCGCCTCCGCCAGTCTGTCGGCCGCAGAGCCATTCAGCACATCCCCCACCGGGAGGGCTAAAATAAATCCTGCCGGCTCACTCTGCATTGGCTCTGACACCCCACCCGGACCTGGCTCTGACTGGCTGCCGGCGGGGTCCTCCACAAAGCTGACGCTCCCCACATCAGGGGGAGGCGTGGAGCCCTCCGGATCTTTCGTCGGGTCCTCCCGCCGAAGGCTCTGAAGGAAGGGGGGGAGATCCAGCCGCACCCCATCGTCCGTATAGACAAGATATCTCTGCAAATAGAACAGCGTGCCCAGCACAAGAACCACCACAATCGCCAGAGCGACGGCAATGAATCTTAAAATATCTGTAATTGTTCTGCGGCCCCGATAGCCGCCGACTTCCCGGTTGGAACGACCCATACTGCCCCTCCCAACGATTTGGAAAATCCTGGTCAATCAAATACCAGAAGCGATTTATTATATCAAGTTTTTAGAGATTTTACAACTGTAATTCCCCCATAAAAACCTTAATTTTCTCCAAAGATTTTACTCTTTTTCCCTTAAATCACCATGCCGCCGTCTACACACAGCACCTGTCCCGTGATGAAAGAGGCCCGGTCCGAGGCCAAAAACAGGATGCTCTGGGCCACCTCCTCCGGCTTTCCAATGCGGCCCAGCGGGGTCTCCCCCTCCAAGGCGGCCAAGTCCTCCGCCGTGAGGTGTTCATTCATCTCGGTATGAATCACGCCAGGGGACACACAGTTCACCCGGATGTGGGAGGGACCCAGCTCCTTGGCCAAAGCCTTCGTCAGGCCGATCACCCCCGCCTTGGCCGCGGAATAGGGCGCCTCGCAGGACCCCCCCGTCACCCCCCACATGGATGACACCGTCACAATGGCCCCCCGCTTTCGGCGCACCATATCTGGAATGGCAGCCTGCAGCACATAGAATACCCCGTTCAGGTCGGTAGCAGTCACCCGCTGCCAGTCGTCAAGGGTGGTGTCGGTCAACAGCTGCTGGGGCAGGGCCACTCCGGCGCTGCACACCAGCGCGTCCAACGGCCCTAATGCCTCCGCCGCCTCCCTGACCAGCTGGGCCGCCTGTTCCGGAAGGGATACATCCGCCTGGATGGGGACGGCCCTCCTCCCCAGTCCAGCCAGCTCCCGAGCCAGTTCCTCCGCCCGGCGTCGGCTGGAATGAAAATTGAGGGCCACATCCCAGCCTTCCTGGGCAAAGAGCCGGGCCGCGGCCGCGCCGATCCCCCGGGAAGCGCCGGTAATCAAGACACATTTGGACACAAAAATCCCCCTTTTTATCCGAATATCCCCTGAACCAGCGCCATATACAGCACTGTAGCTCCAAAGATAGACAACAGATCATTGCCCTTCCACACATGGAGGACCACCGCCGCCAGGCTGGCGGCCAGGGGAGGAACCCAGCCGCCCAGGCTTGTAAACGCAACTCCTTTCAGGCAGTAGACAATGAGCATGGCAATAATGGCCGGAGGCAGCACCCGGCCCAGGTAGAGTACCACTTTGGGCGGGTGATCTCCCCGGTCGAACAGGAGAAAGGGCAGGGCCCGAGTGAGAAAGGTCACCGCCGCCATAACAGCGATGGAGACCAACGTCTGCACAGGTGTCATGGGCATGTCTTCTCCTCCTCTCCTACGGAACTGGGGGTGGGGCGGTCCAATCTGGGGCGAAGCAGGGTGAGTGCAAACACAATCATCCCCAGGGCGGGCAGCAGCATATCTTCCGCCCCCACCAGCAGCAAACTGGCCAGGGTGGCCCCTCCCCCCAGAAGGGCGGGCAGGTGGCTGCCGGCCCTCTTCCACTGTCCCACGGCGATGACCAAAAACAGTGCCGTCATAGCGAAGTCCACCCCTGTGGTGTCAAAACCCAGGGCGGCCCCCAGCAGGGAGCCGGCGGCGGAACCCAGTACCCAATAGCTCTGGTCCAGCAGCGCCACACAAAAGAAAAAATCGTGTTCTTCCACCCCCTCCGGGGCCTTGGCCGAGCTGAGCAGAGCATAGGTCTCATCGGTAAGGGAAAAAATCATATAGAATTTGCGCCTCCCCATGCCCCGGAACTTCTCCAGCATCGACAGGCCATACACCAGATGGCGGAAATTGACCATCAGCGTCAGAAAGGCCACCTGGGCTGGCGGGGCCCCCGCGGCCAGAAGTGAAACCCCCAAATATTGGCCGGAACCGGCGTAGATGGTCACGCTCATAAGCACCGCCCACCCGATACCATAGCCGATGGATTGCAGCATCAGTCCAAAGGCCATTCCAATGGCCAGATAGCCCATCAGCACCGGGACCGTCACCGGGAAGGCCGCGGCCAATGTCTTTCGATTCATCGTGAAAAAACACCTCAATAACAGCAGTTTGCCCTATATTGTACTCGTTTTTCTCTCCCGACGCAAGTCCTATCTATTTTTCTTCGTTAAGAAGAAATAAAGTTTTCTTTTTCATCTTGATTTTTCTTTTTTGCCAACTATAATATGTATCAATATCTTCACTTCCCCGGAGGAATCCCTATGAACCGGCTGCTTTTCATTTACAATCCCACCTCGGGCACCGGACAGGTAAAGGGGGCCCTGGCCACTGTGCTAGACGTCTTCGCCAAGGCGGGATGGATCACCACCGCCTACCCCACCCAGTGCAAGGGAGACGCCGCTCGAACTGCCCGCGAGATAGGGCCGCAGTTTGACCGGGTGGTATGCGCCGGGGGGGACGGCACCCTCAGCGAAGTGGCCTGCGGTCTGATGGACCTGGAGAGCCCGCCCCCCCTGGGGTATATCCCATTCGGCTCCACCAATGACTGCGCCACCACCCTGAAGCTGCCCCGCAAACCCCGTGAGGCCGCCCTGGTGGCCGCCGGGACCGGCGTCCCTGTCCCCATCGACATCGGCCTGCTCAACGGCAAATCCTTTGTCTATGTGGCCGCCTTCGGCGCCTTCACCAAGGTGGCCTACGACACGCCCCAGGAGCTAAAGAACACCTTTGGACATCTGGCTTATATTTTTGCCGGCATCGCCTCCCTGCCCACCATCGCCCCCTACCATCTGAAAGTGACGTACGACGACCTCGCTTTGGAGGACGATTTCTACTTTGGTATGGTGAGCAACTCCCAATCCATCGGCGGACTGAAGCCGCCCAAGGCGGAACAGGTGGTTCTGGACGACGGGCTGTTTGAAGTCACGCTGGTAAAAAAGCCCTTAAATCTGGCTGACCTCACCGACGGGCTGCAAGCCCTGGTCAACCTGTCGCCCGCGGACCGCTCTGGGGCGCTGGTTCAGTTTCAGGCCAGCCGCCTCACCTTCACCAGTGACCAGACCATCCCTTGGACTCTCGACGGGGAGTTTGGCGGCAGTCAGCCGGTCAATCACATTTCCAACCGGCAGAAGGCCCTGCGCATCATCCGGAATCAGTGAACCGCAAGGTCCGCCGCTATACTGTCCACAAGGCCCCGCGTCCAATTTCTCGGACGTGGGGCCTTGTTTCCATCTCAGTCTATTGATTTTCCGTTCTCAGCTCTGGGCATCTCGCCCAAAGCTTTGGAGATATCCACCTCTTCGGCGTCGCTCCACAGCCGCTCCAGGTCATAGAACTTCCGGGCCTCCTCGGTGAAGACGTGGACCACCACCGCGGAAAAGTCCATCAGCAGCCAGGTCCCTCCCCGGTGTCCCTCAATGTGGTGGGCCCGCTCCCCGTTTTTCTCCGCCGCCGCCTCACAGCTGTCAGACATGGCCTTGATCTGGGTATTGGAGGTGGCGGTGCAGATGACAAAGTAGTCGGCCAGCGTGGTGACCCCCTCTGTCCGCAGCACCTTGATGTCGCCCCCCTTTTTGCTGTCCAACGCCCGGGCCAGCGCAATTGCCAGTTCATAGGATTCCATTCCATTGCTCCTCTCATCGATTTTTGGGCACTGCTGGGTCAATTCCCCAACAGACCCGGTGGAAATTTGGTCCGCCACAGCGCGTTCAAAAACTGTTATCCCGCAAAACTTCTCCCCCGTCCGCCCCGACGTTTTCCCGTCAAGCTCCGGGTCTCGATTGCGTCTATGCCCCCGACTATTTTCCACACTGCGGGCATGGCCGGCGCAGGTCCAATCACGCCGCAGGCTGGAGCGGGTCCTCCATCTCCCCGCCCATAACGTCCGGGGAGGGATCTGGGAAAATATCGCTGGGGTCGATGCTTCCGATGTCTGCCGGGTCGCCGGTCCCGCCTGGGTCGGTGCTGTCGGGATCTGTCTGCGTACCGGGTTCCTCGGAGGCGTCGGGTGCGGCTGTCGTACCCGGATCGGTGTCGTCGCCCGGCTTCACGTCCGTTTCCTCCGGTTTGGGTTTGGCAGCAGGGGCCCGCCCTACTGCCGGGTCGGCCAAAACAGCGTTGGTCACGCCGTAGCCTCCGCCGCTCTTGCGGTACATCAGCTGCAAGTCGCTGGCCTTGATCTCGTCCAAATAAGGGTTCAGGCCGCCATTGAGCAGCTCCAGCAATTCGTCCTGCCGGGCCAGCGCCAGGGAGGCCCCCCGATAGGCCACATTATCAAAGGGCATAGAGACAAAATTGACATCGTTCTCTGTATCCATCCCCACCGCCAGCTGGGCAAAGGCCAAAATATTTCCAATGGTCAAATCAGTGCTCACATTGTCCAGAAACACCTGGGCCAGCGCGGGCAGCTTGAGCAAAATCTCCGGCGTGAGACACTCCTTCAGCACCGCGGTGAGAAAATCTCTCTGGATCTCCGTACGGCCCCCATCTCCCAGTATGTGGGTACCGTCGCTATTTTTCCGGAATCGGATCACCTCCATGGCGTCCCGCCCGTCCAACAGCCGGTAGCCCGGCTCCTGATAAATGACCAGGTCCTGAAAGGGGTCCCGATAGTCCATTAGGAAGGGAACTTCAAAGTGTACCCCGCCAATCGCGTCCACCAGCTCACCGATGGCTTCCCACTTCACCAGAACATAGAAATCCGGATAGATGCCGGTGAGTTTACTCACCTCCTGCCGCAGGGCGGTCATGCCGTTGGCCACCCGCTCTTTCTCCGACAGGCTCCGGTCCCCTCGGTTCCTGGCGTACACCGCGTTCAGCCGTTTGCTGCTGGCGCTGGTATTGATCATCGTGTCCCGCAGCAGGCTGATGGCGGATATCTTTCGGCCCCTGGTATCATAGGTGAACAGCAGAATGGTGTCCGTTCCTCCGCTGACCTGATCCTGACCGGCCACCAGAAAGGTATAGTACCCCTCCTTCCGGCCGCTCCGGGTCACCTCAGGCAGCTGCGCCTCCTCGTACTCCAGGTTGGGCAGGCCCTGGGAGTTGTCCCCCTGACTGCCCGTCTGGCCGTTGTTGACCTGCCCCGGCACATTGGGCACATCAGGAAGCCTGATCCAGGAGCGCAGGTACAGCACCAGAGCGATTGCCAGGACGGCCACCACCCCCAGTGCCAGACACAGGCGGTAGCGCAGGCGCTGGCCCCGATTCAATCCAGCTACCCAGGCCCGGTGCCGGCCCCACCATCCCCCAAAGGGGGAGGAGTCGGGCGCCTGCCGCCTGCCCCGTTGTTTCTCATTTTCCCGCATCGTCTCACCTTTCAATTGTTACGCCGTGCTCCCGCAGCCACGTCTGGGCCTGGAGCGTGTTGGAATGGACGGGCAGCTGTCGGTCCCGCATCTCCTGTATGGTGGTCTCCACCCCCAGAAGCAGGGCGCTGTCCAGGTCGCGGTAGGCCAGCTCCCGCAGGCGCTCCACCCCGTCGAAATCCCGGTTGGGTTCCATGTAATCGGCCACATATAGAATCTTCTCCAAGGTGGTCATATCCGCTTTCGCGGTGGTGTGCCAGAAGATGGCCTCGTATACCTCATCAGGTTCTCCAAAAATGTGCCGGGCAATACACGCCCCGGTCTTGGAGTGGAGCAGCTTGGGCGCGGCCCGTTCCAGACTGTCCAAAGGCACCTGATACCGCTCACAGACCTTTAAGTGCTCCTCTCCGGTCAAGTACTTGGTGCAGTCGTGGAGAATCCCCGCCCGGCGGGCGTGGTTCTCATCCGCCCCCCAGCGTTTCGCCAGCCGCACCGCCTCCTCCTCGGTCCCCTGAATATGCTTGATCCGCTTGGCCAGCACCATGGAGTAGGAACAGGCCCGCAGTTCCGGGACCGCCAGATGTTTCAGATCGGCGCAGGTTTTGTAGAGGCCATTCATCAAAATGTATCCATACACAGCGGGGGGGAGATAGTCCGCCCCCTCCCCCCTCGCCAACAGCTCCCGCAGCCGGGTGGAGGAGATGTCCACCAGCCCCGGCAGGGTGATGGTGGTCAGTTTTGCGCCAGGAAAAGCTCTGTTCAGATGTTCCCGCTGGGGGGCAAAGAGCTCCTCCCCGTCCTGCTCACTGCGGCCAAACGCGCAGATGCCCGCCAACTTCAGAATCTTCTCTGGCTCCCGCCAGTATTGTAGGGTGAGGAACATGTCCGTCCCCATAAGCAGCCATAGCTCCGCCCCCGGGTACTCCTCCTTCAGCTGGGCCAGGGTGTCAGCGGTGTAGCTCTTTCCCGCCCGGTCCAATTCCATGGGAGAAACCTCTGCCACGCCGGGCAGCAGCATGGCGTCAGCCAGTTTTTCCGCCATGGCCAGCCGGCACCCGGGTGCCGGAGTGCCCTCCGGCAGCTCCTTGTGGGGCGGGATAGCGTCGGGAACAATCAGCAGTTTGTCCAGACTCAGCACGTCGACCGCCGTCCGGGCCGCCGCCAGATGCCCCAGATGGGGCGGGTTGAAGGTTCCGCCATAAATTCCGATTTTCACAGGAATCCACCCTCTCACCTTTTATTTACAGGCTGCGTATTGACTCGTTTTCGCCACTGCTCCTCCAGAGGTTCCGCCTCCGCCGCCAGCGTCCGGCTTTTGGGAAGGGCCGTCAGCCACAGGGCGGTCAGCAAAATCAGGACAAGAAAAACCAGATGGAACAGGTTGGCCAGCGCCGCCAGGGGCGCCATACGGAACATCACCCCCCAGGCCCGCACCACCGTCTCGGCCGACAGCCCGCCTGCCGCCTGACTCCACACAGCCTGCCGGCAAAACAGAAACAGATGATAGCCGCCCCACAGGTAAAGCACCCAGGCCAGCTTCCACTTGGGGCCCATTCCGGCAGCCAGAAAGATGGCGTGCATCCCCAGGCCGATCACCGCCCCCAAAATCAGCGCCCACAGGGGCCCGCTCTGCTGTCCCACAGCAACCGCCTTCAGGACCTGAAGGGCCAGACAGTACAGCAGCATGAATTTCAGCCACCGCCCTTTGGCCCTCTGAAACGACTCCGCCTCCGGGTGGTCCTGGTACAGCTCCCGCCGGAAGTCCTCCAGCTCTTTTCTTCTCACCTGGGCCTGGTTCACACCGCCCCCTCCTAACGTTCCTTCGCTAGTATAATTTTATCCTTTTTGTCCCTCTTGTGACTTGGACGATATAACACGAATTTTGTTCCAATCACCTGGACAATTTCGCTCCTTGTCAGGGGGGCCAGCGCCTCGGCTGCCTCCCGGGGGGAGAGCAGGGAGTTCTCCAGCACTTTTCCCTTGATCAGTTCCCGGGCCTCCAAGGCGTCGTTGGCCTGCTTGACCAAATTGTCCCCGATGCCCTCCTTGCCCACAATTAAAATGGTATCAATGCTGTTGGCCAGTCCCCGCAGCTGGGCTCTTTGTTTGCTTGTCAAATCCATGGCAAATCCTCGTTTTTCGTTGTTTTATGGGTTAGACGCCGGCCCCCGCCCAGGGGCGATGCCCTGCCGGAGCGGCCTGCGGCCTCCCCCACATTCAGTTCAAATACTCCCCTAGCTTTACTTGGAAGGCCTCCAGGGCCTTTCCCCGGTGGGAGATGGCGTTTTTCTCGTCGGCGGCCAGTTGAGCAAAGGTCTTTTTCAACTCCGGGACAAAGAACACCGGGTCGTAGCCGAAGCCGCCCTCCCCCATGGGGGCGTAGGCGATGGTGCCGGGACACTCCCCCCGGGCGGAGAGCACATCCCCATTGGGGAAGCAGCAGGTGATGACGCTGACGAACTTGGCCGTCCGGGTCATCTGTCCCCGCATGTTCTCCAGAAGAATCTGGTAGCGCGCCTCGTCGCTCAGCCCCTCGCCGCCGTACCGGGCGGAGTATACCCCTGGGGCCCCGCCGAGGCAGTCCACGCACAGGCCCGAGTCGTCGGCGATGGCGGGCAGGCCGCTGGCCTCCATCACCGCCTTCGCCTTGAGCAGAGAGTTTTCTTCAAACGTACTCCCCGTCTCCTCCACCTCCAGATCCACCCCGGCTTCCGCCTCAGAGCAGACCTCAATGCCCAGATGGGACAGGATGTCGTTCATCTCCACCAGCTTTTTCTGGTTTTTGCTCGCCAGTACCAGCTTCATACAAGCTTCCCCCTTATTCTACCATATTTTCTCTTTCTGTCCATTGATAATCTATTAATTTTCTCCCAATTCGCTTTTGTGTTCCTCCGGGAGAAAACAGCCTTGTGGTTCCCGCCCCCACAGGGGGCAAGAACACGAAAAAGAATTGGGACTTAATTTTTCACCGGGCAGACCTCATCTGGAGGGGCGCGGCCCGCCGCGTCCGCTTTTTCCCTCGCCGTCTGTGGGGTGCCCCTGCAAAAGCCTCCCCGCGAAAGCGCCCGATCAAATCAGCGCCTGGGCAAACTCCTGGGCGTCGAAGGGCTTCAAATCGTCGATGCCCTCCCCCACGCCGGCATACTTCACCGGCACCCCCAGCTCTCTGGCAATGGCGATGGCAATCCCCCCCTTGGCGGTGCCGTCCAGCTTAGTGAGTACGATGCCGGTGATACCCGCGGCCTCCTTAAACTGCTTGGCCTGGATCAGGCCGTTCTGCCCGGTGGTGGCGTCCAGCACCAAAAGGGTCTCCCGGGCGCAGCCGGGCAATTCCCGGTCAATTACCCGGGAAATTTTGTTCAGCTCATTCATCAGGTTCTGCTTGTTGTGGAGCCGCCCGGCGGTGTCCACCAACACCACATCGGCGCCGCGCGCCCTGGCCGCGGACATGGCGTCAAATACCACGGCGGCGGGGTCGGCCCCCTCCTGCTGCTTGATGATGTCCACCCCCGCCCGGTCTGCCCAGATGGTAAGCTGGTCGGCGGCGGCAGCCCGGAAGGTGTCAGCGGCACAGAGGAGCACCTTCTTCCGCTCCGCTTTCAGCTGCCGGCCAATCTTTCCAATGGTGGTGGTCTTGCCCACCCCGTTGACCCCGATGAACAGCACCACCGAGGGCTTGGTCGACAGGTTCAGAGACAGTTCCCCGGCGCTGAGGGCGTCGGCGATGACCTGAACCATCACCTCCCGGGCCCCCTCCATGGTCTTCACGCCCTCCGATTTCACCCGGCGGCGCAGCTGCTCCACCAGCTCCAGGGTCACGTCCATGCCGGTGTCGGCCAAAATCAGGGATTCCTCTAGCTCGTCGTAGAAATCGTCGGTGAGTTCAGAGCCAAAGCCGGCGAAAATGTTAATCTTTTTCAGCTTATCAAAAAAGCCCATGGGTGATTCTCCTTACTGTTCGTTTTTCTCCCCGCACCAGGGGCAGAACTGCCCCCACTGGAAAGACTCGGGCAGCCCCTTGCCGCAGTGGACACAGAAGCTGGGGGCCGACGCCGCCTCCTGGCTGGCCTCGGGATCGCCCTGGCTGTCGGAGATACTCTGGAGGCCGTCTGTGTGGGACCGGGGAGCGATCTGCTCCAGTCCCCAGAACACCAATTTAACCCCCATAAATAGTACAATGACGAGGATAACGCCCCCCACAATCGCCTTCCAGTCGCCGGATTTTTTCTCATTCTCGTTCACGTTTTCTCCTCCAAACTCTCCATGCCCCCACGGGGCCCAGGCGCCGTTTGGGTGTTTTGACATGTTTCAAACAAGCCCCAAGCCTCCTTGCGCAAAGAGGCAGCTTTTTTGCCTGCGGGCGGCACGGGGGCGGCGGTCACTCCGCCTCATCGGATATTCAGTTCTTTCTCAACATCATTCAAATTGATGGTGAGCATCCGGGAAACCCCCTGCTCCTGCATGGTGACGCCGTAGAGGACGTCGGCCTCCTCCATGGTGCCCCGGCGGTGGGTGATCACAATAAACTGAGTTTTGGCAGACATGCTGCGCATATAGTGGGCGAAGCGAACCACGTTGCTGTCATCCAAAGCGGCTTCAATCTCGTCCATAACCACGAAGGGGGTGGGCCGGACCTTAAGAATGGCGAAGTAGAGGGCAATCGCTACGAAGGCCTTCTCCCCGCCGGACAGCAGCGTAATGATTTTCAGCGCCTTACCTGGGGGCTGCACCTTGATTTCAATGCCGCAGTTGAGGATATCCTCCGGGTCCTCCAGCTCCAGGGTGGCCTTGCCGCCCCCGAAGAGCTCCAGGAACGTCTGGCCGAAAGCCTCGTTGATGGTGGTGAACTCCCGCTGAAAAATGGTTTTCATCTCGTTGGTGATGCCGGCTATGATCTCCTCCAGCTCCTGTTTGGCC
This sequence comes from uncultured Oscillospiraceae bacterium, assembly GCA_948616425.1. GTDB lineage: Bacteria > Bacillota > Clostridia > Oscillospirales > Oscillospiraceae > Lawsonibacter. The sequence continues at coordinate 5,641 of CAPGBJ010000012.1, read as the reverse complement.
TTGTCCACGTCGTCCCGCTGGTCGGTGAGGTAGGTATACCGCTCATTGACCCGCTGAAACTCCTCAATGGCCCCCACATTCACACTGCCCAGGCTCGAGATCGCCCGCTTCAGCTCAGCGATGCGCCGGCTGGCCCTGGGCACCGATTCGATCTCCACCCGCTGCTGCCGGGCGGCCTCATGACTCAGCTCGTAGTTCTCCCACAGCCGGTCCAGAATCTGCTTCTCCTCCATTGAAGAGGACACCTTCTTCTGCTCCAGCCGGGAGACCTCCCCCTCGGTGCGCAGCAGCTCCTCATTCAGGGACTGGCTCTCCCGAGACGCCTTCACCCGCCGGCCCTCCAGGTCCAGCTTCTCCTGGTTCAGCCGGGCGATGGCCTCATTTTGGCTCTGATTCTCCCCCTGCAGGGCGGCTAACGCCCCCTCCTTTTCGGCAATCTCCTGGGTAAAGCCCAGATTTTTTTGCTCATATTCGGCCATGAGGGCCTGGCTCTGGTCCCGGTCCCCGGCCATGCTCTCCTTCAGGCGCTCCAGTTCGGCCAAGCCGGACCGGGTGGCCTCCCGCTCGGCCTCCAGGGCGGCCTGGGCCGCGGTGAGCTGGGCCACCTCCTGGGCGATGCGGGCGGACCGCTCCTGAACCTCGCTCTGTCCCCGGGCCTTGCCCTCGGCCTCGCTCTTTAGGGCGGCAGTCTCCCCCTCCAGGGCCTGGATGCGGGCCCGGGCCGCCTGGGTGTCGGTCTCAATCTGAGCAGAACGACCTTTGAGCTGCTCCAGCTCCTCCAGCTGGCACTCCCCCTGGCGTTCCAGGTCGGAGACCACGCTCCGGCTGTGGGACAGCTCCCCCTCCGCCTTCAAAATAGCGTCCTCCCACTGGCGCAGCTGGGCCTTGGCGGTCTCCAGCTCATAGGCGGCGGCGGTACTCTCCCGCTCCGCCTCGGCCATAGCCCTGGCGCTGTCGGCCACACGGCTTCTGATGTCAGACAGCTGACCGCTCAGCCGTTCCAACTCGTTAGCCCGGCTCAAAATACCCGCGCTACGGCTGGCGGAACCGCCGGTCATAGACCCTCCAGGGTTGAGCACCTGGCCGTCCAGGGTCACAATGCGGAACTTATAGCCGTACTTCCGGGCGGCGGCAATGGCGGCATCCAGATTTTCCATGACGGCCACCCGGCCCAGCAGATTGGAAAAGACGTTCTGATACTTGGGGTCAAAGGAGATCAGCTGGTCCCCGATCCCCGCAAAGCCGGGCTCCTGGGACAGCTCCTGGGCCTCCCGGAGGAATCCGGGCCGGATGGAGCTGATGGGCAGGATGGTGGCCCGCCCCCCGTCCCGGCGCTTTAAATACTGGATGACGGCCTTGCCGTCCTCCTCCCGGTCCACCACAATGTTCTGCATAGCCCCGCCCAAGGCGGTCTCAATGGCCACGGTGAAACGGTCGGGCACCTTCAGCAGGTCGGCCACTGGGCCGTGAATGTTGTGGAGCGTCCCCCGCTGGGCCTCTCCCATCACCAATTTCACCGCTCTGGTGTAGCCCTCGTGGTCCTTCTCCATCTCGGTGAGGAGCTTAATCCGGGAGGTGAGGGCGTTTTCCTCCATCTGAAGTTTCACCTGGGCGTCTTTGGTCTGGTCCCACTTCTTTTTTCGGGCCTCCATCCGCAGCTGGTAGCCCTGGATCACGTTTTTAACCGCGTCCCGCTCCTCCACCGCGTCGTCATACCGCCGTTTAGCGGAACGGGCCCCCTTCCGGGCCTCCTCCAGCCGCTCTTCCAGCTCGTTGGCCTCCCGGCGGACGGTCCCGTCCCGGTCCATGACCTCCTGGGCGGCGGCGGCCAAGGCGGACAGCAGCGCCTTGGCCTCGGCGGCCCCGGCAGTGCCCAAGTCGGCCTTAGCGCGCAGCTCCTCCAGCTCCCGGGCCAGGGCGCCTGAGGAGTGGGCGGTCTCCTCCGCCTCCCGGCTCTTGGCGGTCAGGGCGGCGCGACCCTGCTCCATCTGGGCCTCAATCTCGGCCAGACGGGTCCTGCGCTGTCCGATCTGCTCTGACAGGGAACCCTCCCGGCCCTCCTGCTGCTCCAGATCGGCCCGAATACGCTGGGCCGACTCCAAGTTATGTTGGATGCTGCTTTTTAAGACCGCGATGGCAGACTCCAGTTCGTTGACCCTGGCCTGACGGCCCTGCATCTCGAAACGAATGCGGTCGGCCTCCAAGTCTTTGTCCCGCATGGCCTCAGAAAACTGTTCGGCGGCGGCGTAGGCCTTCTCCTGAGAGACCCGCACCTCCTCCTTTCGGCGGACGGCCTCCTGGTAGTCGGCCTCCAGCTTGATATTGTTGGCCCGGATGCGCTCCAGGGTGTCCAGCCAGACGGAGATCTCCAGCCCCCGCAGCTCGTCCCGGAGGACCAGAAACTTTTTGGCCTTCTCGCTCTGTTCCCGCAGGGGTTCCACCTGGAGTTCCAACTCGGAGATTTTGTCGTTGATGCGCACCAAGTTCTCGTCGGTGCGCTCCAATTTGCGCTCCGCCTCCTCCTTCCGGTGGCGAAAGCGGGAGATGCCCGCTGCCTCCTCAAAGATCTCCCGGCGGTCGGCCGACTTCACCGACAAAATCTCGTCAATCCGGCCCTGCCCGATGATGGAGTAGCCCTCCCGGCCCAGGCCGGCATCCATAAACAACTCGTTTACGTCCTTCAGGCGGACAGACCGGCGGTTGATATAGTATTCGCTCTCGCCCGAGCGGTAGTACCGCCGGGTGACCATTATTTCGCTCTCCTCCATGTCGAAGAGGTGGGTGGTGTTGTCCAGCACCAGGGAGACCTCGGCGTAGCCTGTCTGCTTGCGCTTGGCCGTGCCGCCGAAAATTACGTCCTCCATCTTCCCTCCCCGGAGGGCCCGGGTGGACTGCTCCCCCATCACCCAACGGATGGCGTCCGAGATGTTGGACTTGCCCGACCCGTTGGGGCCCACAATGGCGGTGATATCCTCACCAAAGGTGAGCACCGTCTTGTCTGGGAAGGATTTGAAGCCTTGGATTTCCAATGCCTTCAGGTACACAGAATTACCCCTTTCTTCCAAAAGCGTTTCAAATCCTTGGGCCGCAGCGGCTTCAAGGCTATTATACCGCCATTGATCTTTTCAACCCCTGGCACATTCTCTCTCCAAGGACACACTCACATTCAGCGCCCGCCAGCTTTTCACCGCAATGGTATATTTTCCCAGTGCAGTCCCTATCGGGATGGCACCTACCCCGCGGAAAACGGTCTCTTTCCACCCGGGGCGCGTCGCCTATGCTGTCTCCCATGGGTCTCCCGCCGAGTCCTCCCATTTCTGGAAAAGAAATCTGGCATAGTGTTTTATTTTACCACATCTGGCTCTCTTTTGCAAGTTTAAGCGGCAGTGTCCCTTTGAAGAACTTCTTGCACCCGAACCCACCGGTAATTTTACAAGGCCAGCTTGACTGGCTTCCGAGCCACCTTAATAATTAAAGTCATAAACTGGGGTTAACATATCGGGCCCCGTGTCTGTACACGGGGCCCGACTTCTTGTTGGACTCAACAGCATTGGACAAAGACATCAGGAGTCATCCCCCCCCGTCCCGTAGGCGCACCGCCACCAGGACAAAGCGGCCGTTTTGCGTATGGTAGCTGCACGTAGACAGCGTCAGCAGCTCGTCGCCATAGGCGGCCTCCACCCCGGTGTCAAACAGCGCCGCCCGCTTCACCTGGGCCACATACTCCTCAAAGCTCTCCCGGCTGCTCAAGTCGGCGTACTGATAGTACCGGAACACCCCCCGCTCCTCCTGCCAATAGACCCGGCTGCGGAACACCGCCAGCACCTGATACACCCGCTCCTCCCGCAGGGTATCAAAGCGAATGAGGGGGTGCGCCTGGGCATACTCCTGAGACTGGTAGGCGTCCAATTCCCCAAACATGGTTCCGTTCCTCATATTGTGGCCATAAATCAGCACATGGTTCCCCTGCTCTGTGCAGCCCTCGCTGACAAACAGGCTGCCGCTGCGGGCATATTCCCTGTCAAACCCCCGCCGCAGGTAGTACTCCGGGTCATCTGGGGTAAACATCACCGGATTGTCCAGTTGGGTGCCATCTATCGTCAGCCAACCCGCCAGGTCGGGATTCTGCTGCCACAGCGGGTCATACTGATACAGCACCCCGGAGGCAGCGTACTTTGGCGGCCTCTCTTCCCCCTCCGCCCGCGGCCCGCCCGGCAGCTCCGGGGTGCTCCGCCGCGCCTCGCGCCCCCGCACCTGTTCCGCCAGCTGGCGGTTGGCCCTCTCCTCCCGGCCGGCCCGGAGCACATCCCCCATCACCAGGCTGCCGGACAGCAGCGCCACCGCCCACAGCAGCGTCAGCAGCAGGCGCCGTCTCCTCTGTGTCATCTGTCCCGGCCTCCTCTCAAAATACACATGCTCCGGCGGGCAGTTCTGCCCGCCGGAGCTGCGCTCTCCATTAGATTTTAGGGCCGCTCATCCTCTTTACGGGGTTTTTTCTTCAGAATCAACGCGATTCCAGACAGCGAGCCGGCACACACCAGCCCCCACAGCGCCGTGGCGGAGGGGTCGCCAGTCTGGGGCGTCATGTCGCTCAGGGGGACCTCATCCTCCAGAATGTAGATCCACTCCTCCTCCTCCGGGTCCCAGACCTTTACATAGACCTTGGGCACGCCCTCGTCCCATATGGTGACCTCCTCCGGGCTGTCCGGGTCATTGGGGTCGGGCAGCTCTGTGGGGGTCTCAGGTTCCGGTTCGGGCTCGGGCTCCGGTTCCGGTTCCGGCTCAGGTTCGGGCTCTGGATCAGGTTCGGGGTCAGGATCAGGTTCGGGGTCAGGATCGGGGTCGGGATCGGGATCGGGGTCAGGGTCGGGATCGGGATCAGGGTCGGGGTCGGGCGTACCGCCCCCGCCGCCTCCGCCGCCGCCCTTGTAGTTGTCAAAGGCGGCCGCCGCTGTCCTGTCGGCCTCGATGGTCCCGGTTGCGCCCGAAGGGGTGGTGCTATAGCCGTCCTGGTTCGCCTCGGTCTCTGTCACCGTATACCCCACGCCGTCAGGCAGGCCGGTGGCCGTCTTGGACTGGCCGTGCCGCAGGGTGAAGCTCGCCACGCCGTTCTGGAACGTCATGCCCCCGTAGACCCCGTTAATCGTCTTATCGCTCAGCGTCACGGTGAAGCTCCAGTCCTTCGACTCATCCCCTCTGGAACCGCTCACCGTCTTGCTCACCGTCAGGCTGCCAGTCTTCGCTTCCGGTTTGTTCTCCCCATCTTTTTTGTTGGTAAAGACCACCTCCACCGGCTCTGCCTTTCCCTCAATGGTCCCGGTCGTATTTCCGCTGTCACTTGTCACATAGCCGTCCTGGTTCGCCTCGGTCTCTGTCACCGTATACCCCACGCCGGCAGGCAGGCCGGCGGCCGTCTTGGACTGGTCGTGCTTCAGGGTGAAACTCGCCTCACCGTTCTGGAACTCCATCTCCCCGTAGACGCCGCTAATCGTCTTATTGCTCAGCGTCACCGTAAAGTTCCAGTCTTTCGACGTGTCTCCCTCCGAGCCGCTCACCGTCTTGCGCACCGTCAGGCCGCCGGTCTTGAGAATATAGCGCAAAATGATGATCTGCTCGCCGTTCTCTGTGGCAACCACGCTGT
>CAPGBJ010000011.1 GCA_948616425.1 uncultured Oscillospiraceae bacterium | reverse complement strand
GCGGCTGGGCATCGGCATGGTCCACCAGCACTTCAAGCTGGTGGACGTGTTCTCCGCCGCCGACAACATCTGGCTGGGGGACGAGAAGTCGGGGGGCATCCTGAAAAAAGACCGGTACGGCGTGATTGGAGAGATGGCCAGGCAGTTTGGCTTTGACATCGACCCCCGGAAAAAGGTGTACAACATGGCCGTCTCCGAAAAACAGACTTTGGAGATTGTCAAGGTGCTGTACTACGGGGCCAGGATTATCATCCTGGATGAGCCCACCGCCGTGCTCACCGTGCAGGAGACGGCCAAACTCTTTGATGTCCTACGCCGAATGAGGCAGTCGGGTCACGCCATCATCATCATCACCCACAAGCTCAACGAGGTGATGGAGATTTCTGACCGGGTGGCCATTCTCCGCAAGGGGGAGTACATCACCACCGTGGACACCTCCGCCACCAGCGAACAACAACTCACCGAATATATGGTGGGCCGAAAGATAGAGCTGAACATCGACCGGCCCACGGTGGAGAAGACCCGGCCCCTGCTGGAAATCCGGAATTTGACCATCAAAAATGACGAGGGCGCTGTTGCCATTGACCGGGTAAGCTTCTACATCCGGGGGGGCGAAATTTTAGGGGTGGCCGGCATCGCCGGCTGCGGCCAGAAGGAGCTGTGCGAGGCCATCGCCGGCCTGCGGCCCATCGAAAGCGGCCAGATGATCCACAAGGGGGACAACATCGTGGGCCTGCCCCCCAAGGCCATTCTGGAAAAAGGTATCTCCATGTCCTTTATCCCCGAGGACCGGCTCGGCATGGGTCTGGCCCCCTCCATGTCTATCACGGACAACATGCTCCTCAAAAAATACGACCAGACCAAGGGGCCCTTTGTGGACCGAAAGACCGGCCGGGCGGAGGCCCAACAGGTGATCGCTGATCTGGAGATTGTCACCCCCTCCACCGAGACGCCGGTGCGCCGGCTGTCTGGCGGCAACGTACAGAAGGTGCTGCTGGGCCGGGAGATCAAAGCCGGGCCCAATGTGATTGTCACCGCCTACCCCGTCCGGGGGCTGGACATCAACTCCTCCTACGCCATCTACGACATCCTCAACCGGCAGAAAAAAGACGGCGTGGGTATCCTCTTTGTGGGGGAAGACCTGGATGTGATGATAGACCTGTGTGACAAGATCATGGTGCTGTGCCACGGGAAGGTGATGGGGGTGGTCCACGCCCACAAGACCTCCAAAGAGGAGCTGGGTCTGATGATGACCGGCGCCCTGGATCTGACCAACAAACATGAGGACAAACCTGCCGGCATCGCCCGAGACAGCCGGATTGAGGAAAATCAGGAGGTGGAGGAATGAAAAACCATCAGCCCCTTTTCCATGTGGTCAAGCGGGACCACGCCGGGCCGGGAAACCAGGCGCTGGCCTATGTGGCGGCGGTGGCCCTGGCACTGGCGGTGGGCGCTGTACTGCTGTGGGTCCAGGGGGTGGAACCTATCACCTTCTACAAGCAGATGCTTACCATGGGCATCCCTGGCAGCCGCTACCCCTGGCGGGCGGTGGAGAATTTTGTCCGCCTGTTCGTCCCCCTGTTGATCACGTCCATGGCCCTGGCTCTGGCCTTTAAGATGCGCTTTTGGAACATCGGCGGCGAGGGACAGTTTATCATGGGGGCCTTTTGGGCGGGCTTTGCGGCTATGAAACTGGGGGACTCCCTGCCCCGGCCTGCCATGGTGCTGGTGATGGCGGCAGCCGGAGCCCTGGGGGGCGGCCTCTACGGCGTCTTTGTGGCGGCATTGAAGGTGCGCTTTGGCACCAACGAGACCCTACTCACCCTGATGCTCAACTATGTGGCCCTATACTTTCTGCAATTTTTTGCCGAGACGAAAACAGATTGGAATTTTTTTCTGGACCCGGAATCCGCCCGGCCCAAATTTGCCAAGTTCCCGCCCAACGCCCAGATGATAACCGTCCCCATCGGACCGTTCAATCTGAACCTATCTCTGGTGGCGGCGGCCGCCATCTGTGTGATTTTGTACATCTACCTCAACTACACCAAGCGGGGCTATGAGATCTCCGTGGTGGGGGACAGTCCCAACACCGCCCGGTACGCTGGGATGAAGGTGGGGCGGATCGTCATTCGCACCATCTTTCTGTCCGCCGCCCTCATCGGCCTGGCGGGGGCCTTCCATGTGTCCTCCGCCGGCATCCTTTCCGCCTCCCCCACCAACGACGTGGGCTGGACCGGCATCGTGGTGGCCTGGCTGGCCAAGCTGAATACGGCGGGCATTGTGGCGGCCTCCCTGCTGATTACCGTCCTTCAATTCGGCTGTCAGGCGGCCAGCGCAGTCTATCCCTCCATCGACGCCAACTTCGCCAATCTGCTACAAGGTGTGATCCTCTTTACCGTGCTGGCCGCGGATTTCTTCACCCGGTTTAAGCTGGTTCCCCGCAGCGGAAAGGAGATGGCAAAATGAACGACCCCATCCATGTACTGACTCTGTTCTTCTTTAACATCGTCCTGGTGAATACCCCCCTGCTCTACGGCACAGTGGGAGAGATTGTGGTGGAAAAATCCGGCAGTCTGGACCTGGGGGTGGAGGGCACCATGGCCGTAGGGGCCATCTTCGGCTATCTGGCCGGGTGCGCCGCCAACAGCCTGCTGGTGGGACTGGTAGTGTCCTTTCTGGCCGCGGGGCTGTGCGGACTGCTCTTCGCCCTGCTCACCGTCTCCCTCCAGGCCAACCAGAACGTCACCGGCCTGACCATCACCACATTCGGATTGGGGCTCTACTTCTTCGTGGGGAAAGGTATGGGGGAGCGGTGGCCAGCCATGACCTCTGCCGACAGTCTGGTAAAGGGCTTTTCCGCCCTGGAACTGCCCCTGCTGTCCAGACTCCCCATTCTGGGCAAGGTGTTCTTTTCTCAAAACGGGCTTGTCTACCTGGGTATCGCCATTGCCGCCCTGGTGTGGTGGTATCTGAATTTCACCAAAACCGGCCTGCGTCTGCGGGCGGTGGGGGAAAATCCTGGGGCCGCCGACTCGGTGGGGGTCAACATTCTGCTGTATAAATACATCCACCTCATCGCCGGTTCGGGTATCATGGGCCTGGGCGGGTTCTATATGGCCCTGTATATGAGCGGCTCCTTTGAGGGCTCCAACTGCTGGATCAACGGCTACGGCTGGATTGCCATTGCCCTGGTCATCTTCGCCAACTGGTGCCCGCTGCTGGCCATTCTGGGCACCTTGGTCTTCGGCTTCTTCAACACCCTACAGATCTATGCCGGCCCCCTGGCCGGCGCCTTCCCCGGCGCTCTGGGCTGGCTCAACGTCATCCCAGCGCAGCTGTACAAGGCCCTGCCCTTCCTGATTACCGCCATTGTGCTGGTGGCCTCCTCTGTCCGCAGCCGGGAGGGCTCCGGTCAGCCGGCGGCTCTGGGTTTAAACTACTTCCGCGAAGAACGGTAGTAGAAAAGAGGAGCGTCCCAGCTGGGACGCTCCTCTTGTTCTCAACACTCAAGAATTAATATTTCACTGTTCCTGTCACTGTGATAGAATAGGATTCGTTATTACGGATAGCTAGTTTATATTGTCCAGCTTCGGTTACTCGAATTGACTTGCTAACACTTCCACTGGTATAATTCACATAATGGAATATATTATTAGAATCAACTATTCCGAAATCAACACTAGCAGATTTAGGAGTATATGTACAATCAAAAGATACAGTATCACCTTTATCCAAGGAAAACCATTCCTCCATAGCTGCAATGGAATTCGCCGAAATACTTTGGTCAATACGCTCAGAAACTCGAAGTATTGGCAAATCTTCGTCTGGAGCTTCAATAGCACTGACAGGACCAGTAACACAACACAAAGTCAGGGCACAAGCCAAAAATGTGGAACAAAACTGTTTAAACTTCAATGGAATAACATCCTTTCAAAAAATTAGTTTAAGGGAATAGTGTCAAGTATCTCTGTTTGAACCCCTATCGCCTCACTTTCTAACTCCTCAATGGAAGTAGACTCGTTAGGACGATTCAGGAAGGACGACATACCAACAGCGATTCCCGTCGCCAAAGCAAGCATGACCAGCACAATTGCCAAGCGACGCCGTCTGATTTTAGAGGCCGGAATTTCCACAGGAATCGGGACCTCTACAGGAACTTGAACTTCCACAAACTGAACTTCTGGTTCCTTCGGCGGGACCCAGTCATCCTTCAAAATGGCATCCACAGGTACGTGAAACACCTCGCTCAGGTGGGCCAGATGTTCAGCTGAAGGATAGACAGCGCCAGTTTCCCACTTGGAGACGGTCTGGCGAGATACATTCAAGCATTCCGCCAGGGCTTCCTGGGACAAACCTCGTTCAGTTCTCATATCCCGGAGTCTATACTTGAGTTTCATTCTATCACACCTCCCAAAAAGGACTACCAATATATGTTTACAATGGCAAATTTTGTCGAAAAAAGGCGTCAATTCATCATAACAGTTTAATCCAGCTTCGTCAATTGCACAAACAAAAAAGCGCCCCTGACGGGGCGCCTGTCAGCTCTTCCTCTATCCATTCTTACTGCTGGCCGCCTGTATCTCGGCCTGAACGGTAGACTGCAGAGATGTCAACTTGGTCCAGAAAGCAGCGGGGTCAATCTGATCATAGGCCGCTGTTTTTTCTACGCCCTTCTCCTCCTGCCACTGCCTGCACCGCTCCTCCATTCCCTGGCCGATCACGCTGCTTCGGTAGTCCGCAGGGTCGATGGGCAGGCGCAGCATAATATGAAATCCATAATCGGTCTCCACCACGTCTGAGATCTCCCCCACTGACAGCTCCAGGGTGGCCTCCCGGAAGCCCCCAACCAGGGAGTCCTCAGCATTGAAAATATAGCCATCAGGATTTGTGGCCAACCCGCCGTCTTCGCTGTACTCCTTCATCAGCTGGTCAAAGAGAGAGATGGGGTCTTCCGCCGCCCGCAGCTGCGCCAAGAGATCTTCTGCGGTCGCCTTTTTCTCCGCGATCACAGCCTCGTCCAAGGGATCGTTGGTCACCTGATCTATCGTCATCAGCAGGATGTGTTTCACCCGGAAGTATCCCCCCTGGTCCAACCAGGACATCACCTCGGCGTCGGTGGGGTATGATTCACTGTCCTCACCATAGTACAGCTGCTGGAGCTGACTATAAAGGTCAAAGCACTCGTTGAGGTAGACCAACAGTTCCCGAGACAGCATCTGTGCCCAGTACATGTGCTGCACTACGGACTCGTCCCCCATCTGAAGCATCAGATCAGTATATTCCTTGTCCACAGTGGAGGCAGCCGAGGCATCGGGGGTCAAATTTTCTCCCTTCCCCAGCTGATACAGACTGCGGTAAAAGAGGGCCGCATCCATAGCGCCCTCCTTCATCTGGTCGGCCACCGTGACGCCAGTGTCCAACTCTGCCGTCCAGGGCGGCGTATCGACCATGCCGCCAAACTGGTCCAGATAGGTCTTTGTGTTCCGGTTCAGCCAGTAGAGCAGCTCCGCGGCGAAGATATCCTCCCCGCCCAGCCGGGCCACCACAGTGTCCCCCGATATTCCAGCCGCGGCCAAGTAGGGATCGGTCACTTCAGACAGATCCATTGGCGCCGTCTGGGATAAATCTTCACTCCCTGACCCGGACCCCGAGGAGGAGCCAGTGGAGCTGCTGCTGCCGGGTCCCTTCTGTCCACAGCCGGTCAGAGCGGAGAGAGCCAACATAAGGGCCAGGGCCAGAGCTCCGAATCGCTTCAAATTTTTCATACAGTGTTTCCTTTCTTGCTGAGAAAATTGTAGAATTCGTCGGCAAAAGAAGACTGGATCTTTCAGAATAAAACCGGACGGTACCGGCCCTGCCTTCCTCTGCCGATGGAGGGTAGGCAGTTATCATATCACAGGAAGATGAGGTTGGCAAGGACAGATTCCGCCAGTAATCCCAGAGAAACGATATTATTCCGCAACAACACCGGGATTTATGCAAAATAGATCAGTCCACACATCCACAGTATACTGAATTTTCTGAAGAAGAGGCGGAAAGGTTTCCCTTTCCGCCTAAAGGCTATCTCTGATGGGGTGCGTAGGCCACCACGGTACGGCGGTTGGGTTCTACGCCAGTGGAGTAGGTAGTAACGCCCTTATAGTCCTGAAGTGCGGTATGGATCACATGGCGCTCATAGGCGTTCATGGGTTCCAAGGTCATATTCTTTCGGTACTTGACCACCTTGCCCGCCACCTTCAGAGCCAGGCGCTGAAGGGATTCCTCCCGTTTGGCCCGGTAGCCCTCGGCGTCCACATGGATGCGCACCCGCTTGGACTGGCTGCGGTTGACACTGTAGCTGGTCAGCTGCTGTATGGCGTCCAAAGTCTCGCCTCGACGGCCGATAATGGCGCCCAGATCCTTGCCCTGTAAAACCACCTTATAATTGCCCTCGTCAGTGACAAAGATTTCAGGGGAGGCCTCCACCTGGAGGTGGGTCATCAGGCCGGTGAGGAAGGTACGAATCTGGCCCGCCTTCTCATCTGCCGGGTCCGCGGGAGTCAGCTGAACCGGCTTGCTGGGCCCAGGAGTGCTCCCAATCAGAATTTCATCTCCCTCGCGCAGCCGGTTCTCCTGCCGTGGGCGGCGGGGCTGTTCCCGGCGCTCAGGCCGAGGCTGGCTCTTTTTCACCGGGGTCATACCCGGTTTGGCAGCTAAAATTGTCTCCACCGCAGCCGGTGCGGCAGGGGTCTGCTCCTCTACAGGGCTGGGCTTAGGCACAGGGGGCTCCGCCTTCGCCTTCTGTCTGGGGGCGGGGAGGACCGTCTCCTCCTGAACTGGCCCAGAGACGGGGACAGCGTTCTGTGTCTTAGGTTCATCTCCCTCCGCAGAGATCCCGTCGGAGATGGGCCGGGCCACCCCGTCCACCTCCTCATAACTCACCCTCACCTTGGCTGGGTTGCTGCCAAACCCCAAAAAACCGGATTTGGCCCGCTCAATTACTTCTACAGAAACATCATCCCGGTCCAGACCTAGCTGGAACAGGGCGGCAGTAATGGCGTCCTCCTCGGAGCGCCCGGTGGTCTCAATCCACTTTAACATTACTCAGCCCTCCTTATTTTCATCCTCGTCCACTTCGACCTCAATCTCTTCCACCTCGATTTCCACCTCTTCGGTCTGCTCGGCGGTCTGTGTTTGAAGGGGAGAGATCTCCTCCGTCTGGACAGGAGCAATCAATTCAGGAACCTCTGGCGCCTGGGTATTTTCAGGTTTAGACTCCTCCTGTTGTTCCACTTTGGCAGCCTTGCCTTTTTTCTTACCTTTCTTAGCGGACTCTGCCTCCTCCAACGCGTGGAAGAGCTGATTGGGATCGGTGTAGGGGGTCACACCGCCGTAGCGATTGGGAATGTAGGCCCGACCTCGGGCATAGGCCCGCAGACCCTCTCGGCTGTCCGCCTTGTTCACGCCCTCCTGCTCTGGTTCACCCGGCTTTTTTTGACCGGGTTTCTTCTTGCCGCGGTTCTTCTTCTCCTCTTCAATCCGGCGCTGCCGCTCCAGACGGGCCTGCTCCTTGCGGCGCTTCTCCTCTTCCTTCTCCTCAGCCTCCCGCTTAGCGGCGGCCTCTCGGGCGGCCTCGTAGTCCTTCTTCAACATCTTGCCACAGATGACCTCCTGCGCCATGGTGACAAAATATTGGGCAATCCAGTAGACAGACAGGCCGGCAGGGATGGTAAAGCCAATCCACAGGGACATGAGAGGCATGGTCCACATCATCATCTTGTTGGTCTTGTCCACCTGACTGTTCTCAGTCCGGCTGTTCATCTGGTTGGTGGCCATGGTCACCTTCATGGACAGGAAGGACACCACAACAGACACGATGGGCAGAAGGAACAGGCCGATAGAGTCCCAGCCCAGGCCTCTTTTCCAGAACATAGGGGTAGGAATTTCAGAAAGATTGATCCCCAGGAAGTTGAAGTCCAGTATAAACAGACCGTCGCCCGCCCCGGCAAACTGGGCGTTAATGGCGCCCTGAAGGGTGGACAGATTCTCACTGGTAATCTGTGAGAGAAGATACATCTGGTTAAATGAGCCGTTCTGGAACAGACCGGTAATCCCGCCGTTCTTGTCTTTCCACAGGCCATCTAAAAACACCTGCAGTTCCCCATTGGAGACGCTCTCGGCAATTTTCTCAGAAAGCTTGTTCATCGCGTCCTGAGACACCCAGCCGTTGGCCACGGCCAGCGTCTCCCAGTCCAGCTGGGCAGCCAGCACCTGAATCTGTTCCCCGGTCAGGTGCATGAAATAGGTCAGGGGTTCCCGAATAATACCGTACAGGGCGATCAGTACAATCATAGGCACCAGGGACCAGAGACAGCCCCCCATGGGGTTGACCTTCTCCCGCTCATAGAGCTTCTGGACCTCCAGATTATAACGCTCCCTGTCCTTGCCATACTGCTTTTGCAGCTGCTGCATTTTTCCCGAGAGCATAGTGGTCTGAATCATGCTCTTTTTACTCTTCAGGGTGACGGGGAAGAGAATGAGCTTGATGACAATGGCAAACAAGATCAGCGCAATGCCGTAGCTGTTAAACAGGTTATAGAAAAACAGCAGCAGCAGGGCAAAGGGTTGTAAAATAATACCCACTAAAGTTACCTCCGCATATTTTTAGGTTCTGGCAGAGTTCCGCCTCTCCCAACTCTTGGGAATTCGGCTATGGCACTGGGTCGTACTGAATGGACCTCTGCCGATGGAAGGGGTGGCACCGCAGAATTCGCCGCAGCGCCAGCCATCCCCCCTTTAAAGCGCCATATTTCTCCACCGCCTCCAAAGCGTACTCTGAGCAGGTGGGAATAAAGCGGCAACAAGGGGGGCGCAGGGGCGAGAGGTTGCGCCGATAAAATCGGATCAGAGACAACAAAAGTCCTTTCACTGGGGCCTGTCCCCTTTCGGGGCAGAGAGACCCGCCTCATCTGTTTCACGGCGACCGGATCTTCTGCCGGCCTGTCTCCCTGGGGAATCATTTGCCGCACCCTTCGGCACAATGAGACCCAACTTTTTCATCAGTTGAGCAAAACTGCACTCCAAATCGCGATATCGCCCATAAATGACCCGGGTACGGGCCACCATGACAATATCCCACCCGGTAAGCAGCTCCTGCTCATGGGTGCGGTACAACTCCCTGATGCGGCGGCGGGCGCGATTGCGCTTCACCGCGTTGCCCAGCTTCAATCCGGTGGTGATGCCCAGTCGATTGACTGGTTGGCCGGTTCTTCTACAGTAGACGACGAAATAAGGGGAGACAGCACTTTTTCCTCTGTGATACAGCCGGCGAAACTCATGATTCTTTTTTAAAGCGACGGTATATCTCATGCTGTCCTCCATAAAAAGCGCATATACACATAGAGGGCGGGGGAATTCCTCCCACGCCCCTGTCTGTGTGCACTATGTCGACTGTGTCCTCTTTTCCGTCTCTATGAAAGATCCGGCCCTGACGCACTGGAGAAAGCGGGCGGCTAATCGCCCCGCCCTCATCAGTGAGTCAGACGGGCGCGGCCCTTGGCGCGGCGGCGGGCCAGCACCTTGCGGCCGTTACGGGTCGCCATACGCTTGCGGAAGCCGTGCTCCTTAGAGCGCTGGCGCTTTTTGGGCTGATAGGTACGAAGCATGGGGGACACCTCCTCATTTGATCTCAAGCCGGCTTTTCCGGCCCAACAACAGCCCCTCGAAAAGAGCTGCGGTCTGCACATTCGGACCGCTTTTTCTCTGGCGGCCTCCCTTTTGAGAAGAGAACATGATTTCCCTCTCCAAAAGATACGCCCATTATTATAATAGATCAATACGGCACATGTCAACCTTCTTTTTCGAGATGATACATATTTTTTTACAGATAAGCGCCCATTTTCCATATCTTGTATCCATTTTTTAGGAAACACACAAGTTCTGTGGCAGCCCTGGATATCTCAAATAAATCAAGGCCCGTTTCACAAAGTGAGCGCGGCGTTTTTTCCTCAGCAGATCTCAATTTCAAATGAGAGAAAAACCAAAATGGCCCATCAAAAATCGGGAATCATAAAATAAAAATGTGGAAAAACCTTGCTGTCTCTCCGAATTTTTGGTATAATGTAAGGTGTGGAAAATTATATGATTTCAGCCGCCTTCTCTGTCGGTACAGGGAGGGCGCTTTAAAAGTCTGCGCCGCTGTCGGATGCGGAAAAGGAGGATCGCCATGAACCCAGCCGCAGAAGTGTGGGAAAAAGTAAAGGTTTTGATGGGCTCGGAGATGACCGCCACCACCCTGAACACCTGGTTTGATGACGCTGCGGCCGTCTGTCTGGAGGAGAGCCGCTTTATTCTGTACACCCCCACCAAATTCAAACAGGAGATCATTGCAGCCCGCTATATCGTCCCCATCCAAAACGCCCTCCACGAGCTGTTCTCTGCCGACTTTCAGGTAGTCGTCCTCACAGAGGGGGAACTGTCCTCCTTTCAAGAGAAGGCTAAGCCAGCTTCTTTTCTCCCCGGCACTGAGGAGTACACCTTTGACCGCTTCGTTGTGGGAGCCTCCAATAAATTTGCCCACGCCGCCGCTCGAAAGGTGGCCGACAACCCAGGTGAGAGCTACAATCCCCTATTTATTTTTGGTGAATCCGGCCTGGGCAAAACCCACTTGCTCTACGCCATTGCCCACACCATCCACATCAACCACCCAGAATATAAAATCATCTACATCAAGGGAGACGCCTTTACCAATGAGCTTGTTACCGCCATTCGAGAGGGCCGTAACCAGGAATTCCGGGAGAAATACCGGGGCGCCGACGTATTTCTGATGGACGATGTGCAGTTCATCGCCGGGCGGGACTCCACCCAAGAGGAGATGTTTCACACCTTTAACACCCTGTATGAGCTGAAAAAACAAATCGTCTTCACCTCAGACCGCCCCCCAAAGGAGATGCTCCGACTGGAGGACCGCCTTAAAACTCGTTTTGAATGGGGTCTGCTGGCGGATATCATCCCGCCAGACTATGAAACCCGCATGGCAATCATCAAAAACAAATCCATCCGCATGGGTATGGACCTGCCTGACTACATTATCCAGCTTATCGCTGAAAATATTACCGCCAATGTGCGGCAGATTGAGGGCACCGTGAATAAGATCATGGCCTTCCAGGACTTAAACGGCGATACGGTAGACAAAAACACCGTTATTCGGGCGGTGAAGGATATCTTCAAAGAAAAATCAGACATCCTCCCCACCGCTGACGTCATTATTGAAGAAGTCTGCAAATTTTATAACATTGAACCCTCCATTCTCCGGGGCCAGGGCCGCTCGAAGGACATCTCCCTGGCCCGACAGATCGCCATCTACCAGATTCGGCGCATGACGAACTTGTCTCTAAAGGAGATCGGTCAGGAGTTCAACGGACGAGACCACAGCACCGTCCTCAACGCTCTGAACCGCATTGAAGACCTGGTGAAGACCGACCCGGAAAAGGCAGAAATTGTGAAAGACATCACCACCAATATCAACGCCCGGTATGAATAGATTCCTCGTCGGATCTTCGTCATCCCACGACATGTTTTCCACATAAAAATGTGGAATGTGGGTGGAGAAATGTGGATAAAACATCCTGCTGTGGAAAACCATCATTTTTTCCCACATCCCCTGTTGATGATTTTTTCTTACAGCCCCAAGGCTTTCCGCCATCTTTCCACATTATTTTTGCCTATTCACTACTGTTACTAAAAAAATATATCCTCTCCTCCTATGGCGGAGAGAGAAAGAGATTGGAGGAACCACTATGAAATTCTCCTGTGAAAAGGCCCTGCTGTCCGCCGCTGTGTCCGTCGCCTCCCGGGCCGTCGCCGCCAAAAGTTCCATCCCCGCCATGGAGGGGATTTTAATCGAGGCGAGCAACACACTGCGCCTCACCGGCTATAATCTGGAAACCGGTATCCAGGCGACAGTACCAGCTGAGATTACGGAGAGCGGTTCTCTGGTGCTCTCTGCCCGCCTCTTTGGAGAGATCGTCCGCAAAATGCCAGATGATGTGGTAGTCTTCTCCTCAAACGGTTACACGGTAAACGTCAAATGTGGCCTCAGCGAATTTAACATCTTGGGTACCGACCCAGAGGAGTTTCCAGAATTACCCAACGTTGACCAGCAGAACGCCCTGATTATCGGTCAGCCTGTTCTAAGGTCCATGATCTCCCAGACTCTTTTTGCCGTCAGTGACAATGAGAGTCGGCCCATCCACACCGGGTCCCTCTTTGAAGTGGACGAGACCGGCCTCACAGTGGTCTCTGTGGACGGCTACCGTCTGGCCCTGCGCCACGAGGAGGTAGCGGAAAAAAAGGGGGCTGACGCATTTTCCTTTGTGGTCCCCGGCTCCGCCCTGAACGAGGTGGAAAAGATCTGTTCTGGAGAGGAGACTGTCACCGTCACCCAGGGCGCCCGCCATGTTATGTTCCAGACTGGCGACACCGTCCTGGTGTGCCGCCGGCTGGAAGGGGACTTTCTGGCCTATCGGAATGCCATCCCCCGGAACAACACCGTCAAGGTAGAGGTGGAGACCCGAGCTCTGCTCTCCTCCATTGACCGGGTGTCCCTTATCATCAGTGAGAAGCTGAAATCCCCCCTGCGCTGTGTCTTTGGAGATGGTATGGTCTCCATCACCACCAAGACCGCCATTGGCGATGCCGCGGATCAGTGCGTTATCAGCGGAGACGGCGGCGGGCTGGAGATCGGCTTCAATAATAAGTATCTCATGGATGCCCTGAAGGCTGCGCCCGCCGACAAGCTGCGCCTGGAGTTCAATTCCGGCGTGGCCCCCTGTGTCATCCTGCCCGCCCAGGGGGAGGAAAACTTCACCTATATGGTGCTGCCGGTGCGGCTGAAGGCGAATTAAACACCTGTTCTCTTTGCTGGAATTTTTGAACTGTCACGGAGGCGTATCTATGGAATCCCACACCATCAAAATACACACCGAATTTATCAAACTTCAGGACCTGCTGAAGTTTGCCGGGGCGGTGGAGACCGGCGGAGATGCCAAGCTGATTATTCAGGAGGGCCGGGTGTCGGTCAACGGAGAGCCGTGTCTTATGCGGGGAAAGAAGTTGCGCCCCGGGGATCGGGCGGCGGTAGACAATGAGACGGAGCTTGTGGTTACGTGATTTTTAAACGTTTGGAGTTGGACTTTTTCCGCAACTATCCCCACCTGGAGTTGGAGTTTGACCCCCGGGTTAACCTGATTTATGGCGACAATGCCCAAGGAAAGACCAACCTGTTGGAGGCTGTCGCTTATCTGTCCACGGCCCGGTCCCATCGGGCCCGGTACGACCGGGAGATGATTATGCTGGATATCGATTCCGCCTTTGTGAAGGGGGAGATATTCAGCCGAAACCGGGATTTTACTTTGGAAGTCCGCCTCTTCCGGGGCCGGGGTCGGCAGCTGTTCTCCAACGGGGTACGGTTGAAAACTGCCGGGGAGTTGACGGGTATCTTAAACACGGTGCTGTTTTGTCCCGAAGATCTGTCCCTTATCAGAGCGGGTGGAGCGGAGCGGAGACGATTCCTGGACGGGGCCATCTGCCAGCTGCGGCCCCGGTATGCCCAGGCGCTGGCGGAGTACAACCGACTCTATGACCACAAGACTCGAATTTTGCGGGACTGGCCGGAAAATCCCTCTCTCCTCCAGACTTTAGATGACTTCAATCTTCGGATGGCCCAGACGGGAGCCATGCTCATCCACTACCGGGCCCACTTTGTGAAGCGCCTGCGGGAACATGCTCCCGCTATCCACGCCGATTTTTCCGGGGGCCGGGAGGGATTGGAACTGGGTTATGAGACGGTTTCCACGGTGGATGACCCCCAGGCCGGACCCCGGGAACTGCTGCCCCTCCTGCTGGAACACCAGGAGAAACACCGCCAGGCGGAGATAGATTCTCGCCAGTGTCTGTCCGGGCCCCACAAGGACGACCTGACTGTTGCCATTGGTGGAAAAAACGCCAAGACTTACGCCTCTCAGGGACAGACCCGGACGGCCGCTCTGTCTCTGAAGCTGGCCCAGAGGGAAATTTTCCAGGAGGAGACCGGCGAGTGGCCCGTCCTCCTGTTAGATGATGTTCTGTCTGAGCTGGACCCCCGGAGACAGGCCTTTGTCCTAAACCGTATCCAGGGTGGACAGGTGTTCATTACCTGCTGTGAGGAGGAGAAGTTGGAAGGTCTGGAGGGCGGCAAGGCCTTCCACATCCACGACGGCAGGTTAGGGCTTGTTTGAAGCATGTCAAAACGCCCAAAGGGCGCCTGATATGATTCACAGCAAATTTGACCTGTAAAAAATTATTTAGAGTAATTGAGATAATTTGTTTTTCAAAAGGATTGACTAGTCATGTATCTGCATCTCGGTCAATCGGTGGTCGTTCCCCACCGGGATATTTTGGGTGTTTTTGACCTGGATAACGCCAGTTGGGCCTATAAGACCCGGGAATTTCTGGAGCGGGCGGAGGCGGAGGGCCGGGCCATCTGGCTCACCGAGGATCTTCCCCGGTCCTTCATCCTGGTTGACAGCCGCTGGGGAGAACCGGTGGTCTACATTTCTCCCCTCTCTTCCACCACCCTGGCCCACCGGGCGGAACGGGGAGGATTGGAATAGTGTGTGTACAGACAGGAACACGACCTGTCGCGGCCGATCACCAGAAGGGAACCGCCAGGTATGACACGAACACGGCAAACCGTGTCCCGACGAAATAAGGAGGATAAAATATGGAATCCATCGAATATCTGTGGAAGGATCGCAAACGCCATTTGGGGCTGCCCCTGTCCTTCACCCGCTACCGCCTCAGTGAGGATCGGCTGTTCTGTGAAACTGGGTTTTTCAACATCAAATCTGATGAGGTGTTGCTCTACCGGGTGCGGGACCTACAGTTGAACATGTCTCTGGGCCAGCGGATTTTCGGTGTGGGGACGGTCTGCGTGGTATCGTCGGATAAGAGTATTCCCCACCTGGATCTGAAAAATGTCAAGAACCCTCGGGAGGTCAAGGAGCTCATCCATCAGAATGTTGAGGCTGCCAAAAATAAGCGCCGGATGCGGACCACTGAACTGGTGGGGGCTGAAGGCGGAGAGGACGACTACCACGACATCGCCGATTTGGATGACGAGGAGTTGGACTGATATATAGGGGCGCATCGCGATGCGTCGGCAGTAAAAATATCTCCGGACGTCTCATAAGGCGTCCTTCCAGAATTCTACCATCGCGGAGGTAACTATGTCTGAAGAACGAAACGAACTGAATCAGTTGAACGAACTGAACACCACCCAGACCGACCACGAGTACGGCGGATCAGAAATCCAGGTCCTGGAGGGTCTGGAGGCGGTGCGGAAACGTCCGGGCATGTATATCGGCTCCACGTCGGAGTCTGGCCTGCACCATCTGGTGTATGAGATTGTGGACAACTCCATTGACGAGGCTTTGGCCGGCCACTGCACAGATATCACCGTTACAATCAATCCGGGCAACACCATTACCGTCACCGACAACGGCCGGGGTATTCCGGTTGACATTCAACCCCAGACCGGTAAACCCGCCCTGGAGGTGGTGTTTACCATCCTCCACGCCGGCGGTAAGTTCGGCGGCGGCGGGTACAAGGTGTCCGGCGGCCTCCACGGGGTGGGCGCATCGGTGGTCAACGCCCTCAGCGAATGGCTGGAAGTTCAGGTCCACAAGAACGGGGAAATCTATGAGATGAAGTTTGCCCGGGGCAAGATCACCCAGGAGATGAAGGTAGTGGGCAGAACCGACCACACCGGCACCACCGTCACCTTCAAGCCCGACCCGGAGATGTTCGACACCCTGGAATATAACTACGACACTCTCCGCACCCGGATGCGGGAAGAGGCCTTCCTCAATGCCGGCCTGCGTATCCAGACGGTGGACCTGCGCCCCGGTCAGGAACAGGAGGACGATATGTGCTATGAGGGGGGAATCCGGGAGTTCATCACTTTTATCAACCGGAACAAAGACCCTCTCCATTCCGACGTAATCTACATGTCCGGGGCCCGGGAGGACTCTATGGCCGAAGTGGCCATGCAGTACAACGACGGCTATCAGGAGACGATGGCCTCCTTTGCCAACAACGTCCACACCGCCGAGGGCGGCATGCACGAGGAGGGCTTTCGTCGGGCCCTGACCAACGTGCTCAACGCCTACGGCCGGAAAATTAAGCTACTCAAGGATGACGAGAAGGTCTCCGGCGACGACTGCCGGGAGGGCCTGAGCGTGGTCATCTCGGTGAAACTTACCGAGGCCCAGTTCGAGGGCCAGACCAAGACCAAGCTGGGCAACAGCGAGATGCGCACCCTGGTCAACAATGTGGTCTCTGAAAAACTGGAAATCTATCTGGAGGAAAACCCCGCCGTAGGCCGTGCCATTCTGGACAAAGCCCTCATGGCCAACCGGGCCCGGGAGGCCGCCCGAAAGGCCCGGGAGTCCATCCGCCGCAAGACCGCCCTGGGGGGCGCGGCCATGCCAGACAAGCTGCGGGACTGTAACGAGGCCAACCCAGAACTGACTGAAATTTATATCGTCGAGGGCGACTCCGCCGGCGGCTCGGCCACCCAGGGCCGGGACAGCCGCTTCCAGGCCATCCTTCCCCTGTGGGGCAAGATGCTCAACGTGGAGAAGGCCCGGGCCGACAAGGTCTACGGCAACGATAAACTTACCCCCGTCATCACCGCCCTGGGGGCGGGCATCGGGGATGACTTCGACTTGAATAAGCTGCGTTACCACAAGGTGATCATCATGGCCGACGCCGACGTGGACGGGGCCCACATCCGCACCCTGCTGCTCACCTTCTTTTTCCGCTTTATGCGGCCGCTGATTGAAAACGGCTATGTCTACTCCGCCGTGCCCCCCCTGTTCAAGCTGACCCGAGGCAAGCAGATTCGGCTGGCCTTCTCCGAGGAGGAGCGGGACGCCATCTCCGCCGAGATGCGGGGGGACAACCCCAACGCCAAGGTGGAGATCAACCGCTTTAAGGGCCTGGGCGAGATGAACCCCCAGGAACTGTGGGACACCACTATGGACCCGGAGAAGCGCACGCTGCGCCGGATTGAGCTGGATGACGCCGTCCGGGCCGACGAGACCTTTACCATCCTCATGGGCGAGAAGGTGGAGCCCCGGAAGGAGTTCATCGAACGGAATGCTAAATACGCGGTGAACCTGGACTACTGACGTCATTTTCCTGGCGTCGCCGACACGAGGTAGAAACGAAGTTTGCGGTTGCTGTGCGGGAGGGTATGTATGTCAGAAATTAAATTGTTTTCTATCAATGGCAGCGTAAAAGAGCGCACGTCTTCAGAAGTGATCCTTGAAAAAGAGCTTCAGACGTTGATTGAACGTCATATGGAAACCTTTTTTGGCGTGCGCTTTTTAAAAAGCGAATACGCCATTACAAATGGCCGGATGGACAGCATAGGGATTGATGAGAATAACAGCCCTGTGATCTTTGAGTATAAGCGCAGTCAAAATGAAAATGTCATAAACCAGGGATTATTTTACCTGGATTGGCTCTTGGACCATAAGGCGGATTTTAAGCTGTTGGTGATTGAGAAATTAGGCATGGATGTTGCGGAGCAAATTGATTGGTCGGTCCCCTGCGTTATCTGCATTGCCCACGATTTTACGAAATATGACCTCCATGCGGTCAATCAGATGCAAAAAAACATTAAATTGGTCAGCTATCGAAAGTATGATGATGACTTGATTTTGTTTGAGCATTTAAATGCGCCGGTAATGAAAGCGGTTGTGGAACATGTAGATGGGATTGAGAGTGGAAAAAACAGCAACACAAAGTCGCATGTAGAAAAGCTGGCCATGGTTTCTGACGATGTGAAAAAGCTTTATGCTTCTGTATGTGACTTCATTGAATCCCTAGGCGATGATATTTCCCAAAACCAATTAAAGCTTTATTTAGCCTATAAAAAGGTCCAAAATATGGTTTGCGTTGAAATTCAAAGTAAACAAGTCATTCTATATTTAAAATTGAATCCGGAAAGCGTCATATTGGAAAAAGGATTTACAAGAGATATGCGGAATATCGGGCACTATGGCACCGGCGATTTACAGGTAAGTATCAAGGACGCCAATGATTTTGAAAAAGCGAAGCCTTTGCTGGAAAGAGTGTATCATGAGACTTGATCTGTTAAAAACTGGCTTAAAGGAGTTCATCGAGCGCAACGCCAGATACGCAGTGAACCTGGACTATTAAGTAAGGCTATAGAGAAGCACAAAAAGGCCCCCTTGCAAAAGGGGGCTCCCGGCGGAGCTGGGTGGGGGATTCTGTTAAAAAACTTTCTGTAAACGGAATCCCCCCGCCCCCTGTGGGGGGCACCCCCCTTTAACAAGGGGGCTTTAGACCTCTAACAAGGAGGAACACAATAAATGTCTAAGAAACCCCAATACGACCCAGAGGAGATCCGATACCCGGACCAGAAGATTGTCACCTCATCCCTGGTGCCGGAGATGGAGAATTCCTATATCGAATACGCCATGTCGGTCATTGTGGGCCGGGCGCTCCCCGACGTGCGGGACGGCCTGAAGCCCGTCCACCGGCGCATCCTCTACGCCATGTATGAGGACAATCTCACGGCGGATAAGCCCTTTAAGAAGTCGGCCACCTGTGTGGGCGACGTGCTGGGCCGCTACCACCCCCACGGGGACCAAAGCGTCTATGACGCCCTGGTCCGCCTGGCCCAGGACTTCTCCATGCGGTATATGCTGGTGGACGGCCACGGCAACTTCGGCTCTGTGGACGGCGACCCCCCGGCGGCCTACCGTTACACTGAAGCGAGAATGTCCAAACTCTCCGACGAGATGCTCCGGGACATTGAGAAGGACACGGTGGACTGGGAGCCCAACTTCGACGAGACGAGAAGGGAGCCCCGGACTCTGCCCTCCCGCTTCCCCAACCTGCTGGTGAACGGCTCCAGCGGCATCGCCGTGGGCATGGCCACCAACATCCCGCCCCACAACATGCGGGAGGTCATCAACGCCGCTATCCAGGTACTGGACGACCCGGAGGCCACCCTGGCCGACCTGATGGAGCACATCCACGGCCCCGACTTCCCCACCCGGGCCATCATCATGGGCCGGTCGGGCATCCGCGCCGCCTACGCCACCGGACGGGGCCGGGTGACCATCCGGGCCCGCCACGAGTTTGAGGAGTTCGGAAAGGACCGCACCCGCATTGTCATCTCTGAGATCCCCTACCAGGTGAATAAGCGGATGCTCATCAAGAGCATGGCCGACCAGGTGGAGGACAAGCGGCTGGAGGGCATCTCCGATATCCGGGACGAGACCGACCGCAACGGCATGCGCATTGTCATCGAGCTGAAGCGGGACGCCAACCCCCAGGTGGTCCTCAACCGCCTCTTTGCCCAGACCCAGCTCCAGACCACCTTCGCCATTAACATGCTGGCCCTGGTGGAGGTGAACGGCAAGCTCCAGCCCCGCATTCTGTCCCTGCGGCACATTCTGGACGAGTATATCGCCTATCAGGAGCAGGTCATTATCCGCCGCACCCAGTATGATCTGCGCAAGGCCCAGGAGCGGGCCCACCTTTTGGAAGGTCTGCTCATCGCCCAGGACAACATTGACGAAGTGATCCGCATCATCCGCACCAGCTACGACAACGCCAAGGAGCGGCTGATGGAGCGGTTTGGGCTGGACGACGTCCAGGCCCAGGCCATCTGCGACATGCGGCTCATCGCCCTCCAGGGGCTGAACCGGGAGAAGCTGGAGGCGGAGTATAAGGAACTGGAGGAGCGGATTGCCTACTTCAACCAGCTGCTGTCCAGCGAGGAGATGCTGCGGGGGGTTCTGAAAGAGGAACTTACCGCCATCCGGGACAAGTACGGAGACGACCGGATCACCGAGATTCAGGACGTAGAGGACGAGATCGACATCGAGGACCTGATCGAGGAGGAGCAGTGCGTCTTCACCCTCACCCAGGCGGGCTATATCAAGCGCACCCCGGTGAGCGAGTACGCCGCCCAGTCCAAGGGGGGCATGGGGAAGAAGGGCATCACCACCCGGGAGGAGGACTACGTGGTGGACGTGTTCACCGCCTCCACCCACGACTATATCCTGTTCTTCACCGACACCGGCAAGGTGTACCGGAAGAAGGGCTACCAGATTCCCGAGAGCGGCAAGACCGCCAAGGGGACCAACATCATCAACATCCTGCAAGTGGAACAGGGGGAGCGAGTACAGACCATGCTCCACTACCGGGAGGCGGGCGACGGGGAGCTGTACCTGTTTATGGTCACCCGAAACGGCACGGTGAAGCGTCTGCCTGTCCATACCCTGAAAAACCTGCGCAACAACGGCATTCGGGCCCTGCGCCTGGATGAGGGGGACCAGCTGGTCTCCGTCCGAGAGACCGACGGGACCATGAGAATCCTCATCGCCACCCACGACGGCATGGCGGTGTGCTTCGATGAGAACGACGTGCGGTCCATGGGGCGGGACGCCGTGGGCGTCCGGGGCATCCGCCTGCGGGAGGGGGACTATGTGGTGGGCGCCGCCCGGGCTCTGGAGGGCCGAACTGTGCTGTCCATCACCGAGAAGGGCTTCGGCAAGCGCACCCCCGTGGAGGAATACCGGGTCACCAACCGGGGCGGTCTGGGTATCCGGAACTACATGGTCACCGACAAGACTGGCCCCATTGTGGGGATCAAGGTGGTGGACGGCAGCGAAGACCTGCTGTTGGCCACCCAGGCGGGCATTCTCATCCGCACCCATGTGGACACCATCCGCATGGCCGGCCGGTCCACCCAGGGCGTGATCGTCATGCGATTCAAGGAGGAGGGGGACAAGGTGATCTCCCTGGCTCTGGCCGACCGGGAGGAGACCGGCGAGACCGCCCAGCCCGAGGAAGAAGTCTCGCCCGAGGGCGGGACCCAGGCAGAGGAATGACTGTAGAGACACTCCATAAGGCGCTCTCCTGAAAATGCGGAAGCGTCATGATGTGTCTCTACCGGGGGGAGGAGAACCATGAAAAAGCAGAGACGGTATACCATGCGGTACGCGCCTACGGGGGCGGGCAAGGTCATGTTTCGGGGAATAGGCGTATTTCACGCCGTCTTCGGCGCGGTGTTCGCCTTGATTGCCCTGGCGGAAATTATTCCGTCATTTGGTCTGATTGGTCTGCCTTTTCTGGTGGCAGGGGTCTTTTTCGCCGTCAACGGGACGCTAATCGCCTTTGGAAAAAACGGCCTGATGGGGCGCACCTATCAAATCGAGACGGAGACTGAGGAGGAGACCGACCAGAGGTTTCCGGACGCGCCTCCTGTGGAGACCCACGACCACATCCCATCCGTCGCTTTAGACGCTAAACAGCGGTTGGAGCAGTTGGAAAGTCTGAAATCTGCCGGCCTCATCACCGACCGGGAGTTTCAGCAAAAGAGAAATGAAATTTTAAAGGAGCTGTAAGAGTATGAAGGTATGGAAAAAGAGCTGGATGCAGGCAATTGTTTTGAGCCTGTGTGCCGCCCTGCTGCTGTCGGGGTGCGGCGACAAGGGCGGCGGAGACAAGAGTGGCGGCGGAAGCAAGAGCGATACCAGCTCCCCCGTCTCCTCTGGGGCGAAAAGCGACGAGCCCGTGGACTACAGCAAGTACAACGCCTACCTGAAGCTGGCGGAGAAGATCAATGGGGAGATTGAACCCATTCTGGCAGTATATTTTTCCAATGTGGACTTTTCTCCCGAGTTTACCTTGACAGGGGACTACGCCGAGATCAAAGACGCGCTCCAGTTCTACACCTCTAATACCTATCTGGTGGAGGATGCTCTGAGCTATTTGGATGAGAAGCCGGCCTACCCAGAGGCGGATGCCGCCCTTCAGAATTTGGGAGAAAGTCCCGCTGAGGTGATGGAGGCGCTCAACCATCTGGCCTCCTATACACGCTTTGACGAATATGTGGATGACGACATGGCGAAGGCGCCGGAACTCCACGCCGAACTGTGGGCCGCCCTCCAGACCTACGACGCGTATTTTGATGATTTTGTGAACGCAATTGATATCATGGCCAGCCAGGGCCGGGACGAGGACCGGGCCAAGCTGTTGGAGGATGAGGAGATGATCCTCTACCACTCCCTGTGTATGATCCACACCAGCCAGGACATTTTGGACGGCATCTGGGCGCAGATTGAAACTGCCAACACTGAAACCAGCCCCGAGGATCCGCTGGTACTGCCTGAGATCGACATGACCGACCTGTCCCCCATGTTCAACGACTTCCAGACCGCTTATGACGGATTGAACCAGGCCATGGAGACAGAATCTGAGCGGGAGAAGGTCAGCACCTTTACCGGTAAAATTGGGGACAGCGCCCTGGACCTGTATAAAAACAAGGTAAATTCCCTATACAGCCGAATGGGCAGCCTGTCTGAAGCTGTTACGGGGGGCACAGAATATGCCGAGGCGTTCAACAGCGCCAGCGAGGCGATTGACAGCATGATTGGCGGTTACAACAGCATTCTCTGATTGGGGCATGGAATGCCTTAGAAAGGACTGATTTGATGAAGTTGGCCAACGCCCTGTCTCAGCGGTCGGAGCTGCAAACGAGGATCCGCCAGCTGGAGGTCCGGCTGAACAACAATGCCCAGGTCCAGGAGGGAGAACAGCCCGCTGAGGACCCTGTGGAGCTGCTGAAGGAGCTGGAGGAGGACTATGCCCGGCTGGAGGAGCTGATCTCCGCGATCAACTTTACCAACAATTACACAAAGGTAGATAACAAGTTCACCCTGGCTGACCTGCTGGCCAGGCGGGACTGCATGAGGGGAAGGCTGTCCGCCCTGCGCAATTTCCTCAGTAATGCCAGCGCCCTGGTCCGCCGGCACAGCGCCAGCGAGATCAAGGTGAAGAGCACAGTAAACGTCCGCCAGCTGCAAAAGCAGGTGGATGGGCTGTCCAAGGACCTGCGGGAGCTGGAGGAGACCATCCAGGAGAAAAACTGGACCACCGAGCTGATGTAAAATTTTGGTTGCGCAAAAGGCGGACGTCAGCTCCGCGCCGGAGCCATTAGGCGACTCTATGGCGGCAACGGGACCTTGCTTGGGTTCGAATCCCAGCTTTTTATCAGGTCCGTTATTGTTACACCTGTACGTTTATGTCTTCGGGACGCTTATTATTGATTACCGGACGTCGATTTTGCGCGGGAGGGTTTGGGGAATTTATGAAAACTGTCACCATCTACACCGACGGGGCCTGCTCCGGCAACCCTGGCCCCGGGGGCTGGGGTGCAATTTTGATGTATGAAGGCCATAAAAAGGAGCTGTCTGGGGGGGAGCCTCAGACGACCAATAACCGCATGGAACTCACCGGTGTGATCGCCGCCCTGGAGGCGCTGAAGGAGCCCTGTATTGTGGAGCTATACTCCGACAGCAAATATGTTATCGACGGCCTGGGCAAAGGCTGGGCCAAGGGCTGGCGGGCCCGGGGCTGGGTGAAGTCGGACAAGAAGCCCGCTCTCAACCCCGATCTCTGGGGCCGGCTGTTGGACCTGTGCGAGAGACATACAGTGAACCTCCATTGGGTGAAGGGCCACGCCGAAAACGAGTTTAATAACCGCTGTGACCAGCTGGCAGTGGCAGAGAGCAAGAGGTATCAATAAGTGCCTGGGACCAAACGGTCTAAAAATAAAGAGAAGGAAGGCATAAGATATGGGTAAATTTGTAATCTCCAAGACCAAAAATGGCGAATTCACCTTCAATCTGAAGGCGGGCAACGGCGAAGTGATTCTCACCGCCTCTGAGAGCTACACCAGTATGTCCGGCTGTCAGGGCGGAATTGCCTCTGTACAGAAAAATGCTCTGGCCCATGTGGAGGACCAGACGGTGGAGGGGTTTGAGAAGCTGACCCACCCCAAGTTTGAGGTCTACCAGGACAAAGCCGGCGAGTACCGCTTCCGCCTCAAGGCCAAAAACGGTGAAAATATTGGCAAGAGCGAGGGCTATAAGGCAAAGGCCAGCTGCCTCAACGGAATCGACTCTGTAGGCAGAAACGCCCCTGATGCCAGGATTGAGGAACCAGAGGAGTAAGAAGAGAGCCCCATAGAGATACAGACAGAAAAAACGCCCTTTCGGGCGTTTTTTCTGTTCTAAATACAGTTAAACTGGGTGAGAGAGTTCGATCTAACCCTCTGGGATTTTGTTGTACTGGTCAAACCGCTTGAGATTGCCAAGATGGTTTTTATACACCCGCAGACGGCGCCTGAGAGATGAGTCTCCAGAATAGACCAGAGAGTGGTGGTCCGCACCGGCCCTGATCAGAGCCCGCATCTCCTCGTGGTACTGCTTGGGGGTAAATTTAAAGGCCACTTTCTTGGGTACCATGCGCCACAGAGAGCGATTTTTGGTCATTTGGAAGGGGAGCTGTTTCCCCTCCACCAGGTCTTCCACCAGTAACTTAGCGATATTGTGGCCAGCCCCAGTGACATAGTAGTTGCTCCGACCCTGGCGGCAGTTGATCTCAAAGGCCTTGTACTTGCCGTCCCGCTGGTCGTACTTTATGTCAAAATTGGAGAAGCCTACAAAATGCAGCTGCTCCAGCAGACCCTTAATTTTGAGCTCCAATTCCTCACAACACTCAGTGAGGATAACGGCGTGATTGCCGATGCCGTGGGGGGAGTGTTCCTCCAGCAGCACATGACCCAGACACATGGTGGTCACACGGGCGTTGTGGTCGGAATAGCTGGTGAGTACCCGCATGTAGCTGTCGTCCCCCGGAATAAATTCCTGAAGAATCATATGATTTTGATAGCCGGCAGCATAGACATGGTCCAGACTTTGGAGCAATTCCTCCCAGCTCTGGCAGATATAGACCTTGGCCAAGGTGTGATCTCCGCAGGCCCAGTAGGTGACGCTTTCAGCAGGTTTGGCGATATAGGGGGGCCCCCAGGGCAGGGAAAAGTTGTGGCCCATGGATTTGTCATAGATGAAGGTGGCTGGATGGTCAATCCCGTACTGATCACACAACTGATAAAATTTCTCTTTGTTGATCAATGTATCCAGCAGGTCCGCATCAATATAGGGGGCCGCCACATTGGCAGGCAGAGAGTCCCGGCAGTGGGCGGCCATTTGGACATAGTTGTCTCCGCAGCCCAGCAGAATGATCTTTTTATCAGAAAATTCCTCTGCCACCGCCTGGACATTGCGGCGAAAGGCGGTAATATCTTCATTTTCCGGACAGACCCGATAGTCAATGATGGCGCTGTTGTAACAGGGGAAGGAGGGGTACTTGCCATAGGCGATGGTGCGGATACCGTATGCCTCGTGGAAGGCCCGGGCAACGCTGTATACATTGATGTCACCGCCGAAGACCAGCGGCTGAAAGGGGAGATGGTTGGACATAGTGAGAACCTCTTTTATCGTTTTCGTAGGGACGGCCCGCCGTCCGCCCCTGTAAAGATCTGCTGTGTGGACTGTGGAGCGGGTGGGGCGGGCCACAGGCCGCCTGTGCGGCCGTTCCTATCGGAATTCCTGGATAAATCCCCGGGCGAAGAGGGGGTCAATATCAAAGACGGCCAGATCCCCGGCGGAGCATTTGATGTTGGTCACATTGAGTAAGGTCTCTGTGGCGCCGATGGGTCCCAGTATTCTGGCCCGGTGGTCTGCCACCCGGACGGTGCGCTTTTTTGACCGACGCCACCGGGCTACCATAGCCCAGAAGCTGGTCTCCCGTGGGCGGGAGACGCCAAACCCATTTTGATACCCCACCGGAAGCACCGCCACCCGGGCGGGCTTTTTCAAAATGATGGGTTTGTCTGTTCCGATGGTGTGTCCCTTGGGCAGCCAGCGGACTTCCGCCAAGGGGACTTCGCCATAGCCCACTGTTTTCAGCCGGTCATCCCTAGTGCGGCGACACCGACCCAGAATCGCGGAACCCGCCCGCACTCCGTCCAGACGGGCGCTGTCATTGTGGAGCAGGGCAAAAGAGCCGGCGGCGTGAATGGTCCCTGTCTCAAATCCGGCGCTGTGGATGGTGTCCAGCACCTGGTGGAACTGGTCCAGCTGGTGCTCTGCCTCTGGGTCGTTGAGCTTCATACCGTGGAGTTGGGTATAGATGCCCTCTAGGGCCACATTGGGCAGGGAGCGGTAGGCCAGCAGGATTTTTTCCGGTTCGCTGACCAGAAATCCGCCGAAGCCCATCCCTGTGTCCACTTGGATATGGGCACAGGCCACAGTAGAGCGGTTTTCCGCCAGGGCATTGAGGGCAAGACCGGTGTCCACCGAGGAGATGGTACACACCACGTTCAGATCTATCAGCTGTTCCAGTTCCTCCCGGTCGGTGGTGGAGCGGAGCATAAGAATCTCTTCGTCCTCAAAACCCGCCTGGCGCAGCTTTTCCGCCTCCTTCACATCATAGATCGCAAAGCGGCCGATCCCCTCCGCTCGGAGTATTTTGGCCATGGGGACAACTCCGGCGCCCCCTCCGTCGCCGGTGAGTACGCCATAGATCACCGCCCCCGCTGCCCGCTCCTTGATCACGGACAGGTTGTGCTTCACTGCGGCCTTTTCAATGACCAGCTTGCGCATAAAAGAATGGCCCCCTTTGTCTCTCTTGGGATATACCCGTTCCTCCACTCCGCCATTCAAGCGGTATACCGATTCATATTATTTTACCACTCCCTAGGAAAAATAGCAATGAAAAAGGGCAAAACAATTCCCGGGAACCGCGGCTTCCCGGGAATATCCAAAAGTAGAAATGAAAGAGCCAGATGCTGCGCGGAGAGCTTGCACGATGCCCCAGGACTGCCGGTGGAATTATGGGTCGGGCCGCTTTTTATAGATGCAGCACCTTCTCAAGACAGACCAGCTCCATATTTGGGATGCCGTTAAAAAGGCAGGGGATAATGCCCACCTCGCGGTAGCCCAGTCGGGCATACAGCTGCCGGGCGGCGGTATTTGCGGCGTTGGTGTCCATGCGCAGGCAGGTGCAGCCCTGCTCCAGGGCGTAGGACTCATAGAAGCGGACAAACTGTGTCCCACAGCCCATGCCCGCGAAGGCGGGGTCCACCACCAGGGTGTGGAGTACCATCACCTGGGCCTGCGGAATATTTGGGTTCTGCCAGGGTGCGCCGGCGTAAGCCGGCGCCTGGTTCTGGTCGATTTTGGCCGCCGCGGCCACCACCCCACCCCGCTCCAAGACAAAGAGTGTCCCGGCCTCCAGGGCCTCCAAAGCAGTTTGCTCTGTGGGATAAACGCCCCGAATCCAGCCCACGGTGGTCCGGCCGCCCTCCTCCTCGGTCAAAATATGGTCGTAGATGGCAGCCACCTGGGGGATGTCCTCCAGAACGGCTTTCCGTATGCCTTCCATTGTGAATAAGCCCCCTTATCTTGTCAACAGCTTTTTCATGCCCTCCTCCAGGCCGTCCACCGTGAGGGGAAACATGGGAAATTCCTGGGCGATGGTGTCATAGGTCTGAGACCAGTAGGCGCCCCAGTCAGGGCGGTGGCTGGGGTTGAGCCAGACGGTGTGGCGAAAGCGGCCCTTCAGCAGCCGCAGCCAGTCCATACCGCAGTGAGGTCCGCCCGCCCGCTCCCCTCGGCCGTAGTAGCTGCCCATCAGTTCATAGGGGGCCATCTGGGCGTCCCCCACCAGAATCAGCTTATAGTCCCCGGGGAGATTGGTCAGCACCCAGTCAGTAGGGACGCTGTTTCGGGACATCAGAGTGGGGTCCTGATACAGCCGGC
This sequence comes from uncultured Oscillospiraceae bacterium, assembly GCA_948616425.1. Taxonomy (GTDB): domain Bacteria; phylum Bacillota; class Clostridia; order Oscillospirales; family Oscillospiraceae; genus Lawsonibacter. The sequence goes on along the minus strand of CAPGBJ010000011.1, from coordinate 1,130 downwards.
CATACGGGCAGTTGTGGAAGTAAAAGACTTTTAAATCCTTGAAGTGCCCCGACTTGGATACCGCCTGAAACAGGGCGGAACACAGCTGGGCGTAGTAGTCCATAGAGCCCCCTGAGTCCATGAGAAGCAGCACCTTTACCGTATTTTCCCGGGGGCGCTTGTAGCGGACCTTGAGGACGCCGCCGTTGTCCGCCGTATCTTTGATGGTGTTGTCTACATCGAATTCGGTGGGTGGGAGGTCCACCAGGCCGGAGAACTGGCGCAGGTGGCGCAGGGCCACCTGAAATTGACGGGTGTCCAGGGTGTTGTCCCGGCGAAAATCTCGAAACTTTCGCTCCCCCGCCACCCGGAAGGCGCGGCGATACATGGATTGCCCCCCTACCCGAATCCCCTTGGGGGACAGACCGGAGTTGCCGAAGACCGACATGCCGTGGGTGCCCACCCAATAGCTGCCCCCGTTGTGTTCTTCGTTCTGTTCCTCCATGCGCTCTTTGAGCATCCGCTCGATTTCCTCCACAGAGAGACCCAGGTTTTTCAGGGCCTGAAGCTCGTCCCAGTTGGCGTAATCGGTCAATACATCTGGTTGATCCAACCAGTTTAACAACTCTTTGGATACCTCCTGCTGGAAGGGAACATCTTTGAAATACTCCAAGAAGGTGCGGTCAAAGGTGTCAAAATCCGCCTCGCTCTTTACCAGCAGACAGCGGGACAGGTGGTAGAAGCCGGTGAAACTGGCGCTGTGGAGGTTCTTGTGCAGCCCCTCCATCAGGGCCATCCACTCGGTGAGAGACACCTTTAGGCCATTGCGCCGCAGCAGATATAAGAGATCTTCAAACATGGTTTCCCCCTCCTTGCGCGATTAAGGATGATTGTACCGTCTTTTGAGAGAAAAGGCAAGTCCATTCTGCTCTGCCAGGTCTTCTGAGGCAAAATCTGTATTCAGGGGTGGGAGGCCGCCTGGGCGGTTCGTCTTTCTCTGCGCCGGGTTCAATATTCGGGTCAAACGGGCGCATAAATTCCCTTTCATCCGGCAAACTAAGGACCTAGGGCTTGTTTGAAACATGGTAACATGCCCCAACGCCGGCTCTTTTTCCGCCATGCTTTGCCAATTTTCCTTGAAATACATCTTG
>CAPGBJ010000010.1 GCA_948616425.1 uncultured Oscillospiraceae bacterium | reverse complement strand
GCTTTGACACCCAGCTGGTCCAGGAATTTTTCATCGCCTTCGCCCGCCGGTCGGACATCACCGTCCACATCCGCCGGCTGGCCGGAGAGAACAGCCACCACATCATTGAGGGGGCCTTCAAGAGCCTGGCCCGCTCCCTGGGGGCGGCGGTGGCCATTGACCCCCGCTTTTCCCAGGAAATTCCCTCCACCAAAGGGGTGCTGTGATGCTGGCTGTTGTGGACTACGGGGTGGGGAATCTGTTTTCCCTCACCTGTTCTCTCCAGGCATTAAATATTGCGGTGGAAGTGACTGGGGACGAGGGGGCGCTGGCACGGGCGGACCGGGTGATCCTCCCCGGGGTGGGGGCCTTTGGTGATGCGGCAGAGGCCCTGCGATCTACCGGCCTGGACCGGGCGGTCCTCCGTGAAGTGGAGCGGGGAAAACCGCTGCTGGGGATCTGCCTGGGGATGCAGCTGCTTCTGGACTACAGCACGGAGTACGGGCGACACCGGGGCTTGAGCTTGATTCCAGGCGCCGTCCGACCCATTCGACCGGCGATCCCGGCTGAGTATAAGGTACCTCATATGGGCTGGAACGCGCTCCATTTTCCAAGAGGGAGTCCGGTCAGTCCCCTGTTTCGATATATTCAGGAGGGGGACCGCGTCTACTTCGTCCACTCCTACGCCGGGACGGCGTGTGAAAAACATACGATTGCTACCGCCGAGTATGGCCCTGAGCTGACAGCGGCGGTGGCCAGAGACAGGGTGTATGGCGTTCAGTTCCACCCGGAGAAGAGCGGACAGGTGGGGCTCAATATCTTGAAAGCGTTTTGTGAGCTTTGACCCCCTGTTTTACAAGGCGAAAAAATAGTGCTATTTTTAAGGAGGAAAAAATGATGTTGATTATTCCTGCAATTGATCTGAAGGACGGCCAGGTAGTACGTCTGAAAAAGGGCGATTTCAATACAGTGCAGCAGGTGGCGGAGGACCCGGTGGCCACCGCCCAGACCTTCTATGAGGCGGGGGCTCGGTATCTCCACATGGTGGACCTGGATGGGGCCAGGGATGGTATCCGCAAAAACGGAGATATTGTCAAGGCTGTGGCCCAGGTGGGATTGAAGGTTGAGCTGGGGGGCGGCATCCGCTCTATGAAGGACCTGGAGGAGGTCTTTGCCCTGGGGATATGGAGGGCTGTCATTGGCTCCGCCGCCGTCAGCGAGCCGGAGTTTGTCCGGGCTGCGCTGAAGCAATATGGTCCCGAACACATCGCTGTGGGAGTTGACGCCAAGGAGGGGCTGGTCCGGACCGCCGGCTGGGTAGAGGAGAGCGGCGAGAACTATTTAGACTTTGCCAAACAGATGGAGGAACTGGGGGTCAAGAATATTATTTTTACCGATATTGATACAGATGGTATGCAATCCGGTCCTTCCTTTGCCCGTCTTCAGTTCCTGCGGGATAAGATCAGCTGTTCCATCATCGCGGCCGGCGGTGTGTCCTGCAATGCGGACATTCAGGCGTTAAAGCGCATGGGGATCGAGGCCGTCATCGTGGGCAAATCTTGGTACACCGGGGCTCTGGACCTGAAGCAGGCTATCGAAGAGGGCGGTCCCCAGTGATTGCCAAGCGGATCATCCCCTGCCTGGACGTACGGGACGGCCGGGTAGTGAAGGGGGTCAAGTTTCAAGGGCTGGCCGACGTCAGTTCTCCAGTGGAATTGGCCAAATTCTACAGCGGCTGTGGAGCTGACGAGTTGGTCTTCTATGACATCACCGCCTCTGCCGAGGGGCGGGCCCTGTTCACCGATGTGCTTCGTCAGACTGCCGCCTGTGTCTTTATCCCCCTGACTGTGGGGGGCGGTATTAACACGGTAGACGACTTTGATCGAGTGCTGAAATGCGGCGCGGACAAGGTGAGCGTCAACTCTGGAGCCATTCGGGACCCCTCCCTCATTGGCCAGGCGGCCAGGCGCTACGGAGATCAGTGTGTGGTGCTGTCAGTGGACGCCAGGCGGGTGGACGGTCAGTTTCGAGTTTTTGCCAAGGGGGGCCGGGAGGACACCGGCCTGGACGCCATTGAGTGGATCAAATCCGGTGTGGCCAGCGGGGCGGGAGAGATTGTCCTGAACAGCATTGATACCGATGGGGTGAAGGACGGCTTTGACCTGGAGATGCTGTCCGCTGTCTGTGATGTGACGGATGTGCCGGTAGTCGCCTCCGGCGGGGCGGGATGTATCGAGCACTTTGTCCGCCTTTTCCAGACGTTGCCCAAGGTGGACGCCGGGCTGGCCGCCTCCATCTTCCATTTCGGTGAGGTCTCTATCCCAGAACTGAAACGGGCCCTGGCGGAGAAGGGGATTCCGGCCCGGCTTTAGGGAGGTATCAGTATGTTAAATATAGAAGAGCTGAAATTTGACGACTCCGGCCTGATTCCGGCCATTGTAGTGGACGCGCAGAGTAAAGAAGTGCTTACCTTGGCCTATATGAACCGAAAGAGCCTGGAAATCAGCATAAGAGAGGGCCGTACCTGCTTCTGGTCCCGCTCCCGGCAGGAACTGTGGCGCAAAGGGGAGACCAGCGGCAATACCCAGCACATTGTAGAGATCATTGCAGACTGTGACCGGGATGCCCTGGTGGTCCGAGTGAATAAAGATGGCCCCGCCTGTCACCTGGGGACCGACTCCTGTTTCAACGACAGGGTGTTTATTGGGGAGGAGGGGGAGACTTTCTCTGTCCAGGGGCTGTACACTCTGCTGAAAAACCGCAAGACAGAACTGCCCCAGGGGTCCTACACCACCTATCTGTTTCAGAAGGGGACAGACAAGATTCTCAAGAAGGTGGGGGAGGAGTGCGCCGAGGTCATCATTGCGGGAAAGGCGGGAGATAAGCGGGAGACCGTTTATGAAATCAGTGATTTGATGTATCATGTGATGGTACTAATGGTGGAGATGGGCATTTCGACGGAGGATGTGCTCTCTGAGTTGGCGTCCCGCCACATCATAGACCACAAGGTGAAACAGGAGAAAATGACATGATCCAAAATTTGCACACCCACACCACCTGCTGCGATGGGAACAATACCCCGGAAGAGATGGTCCAGGCCGCCATTGCCCTGGGGATGGATTCCCTGGGCTTCTCCGGCCACGGGCCTTCGTCGGCGCCCGACGATGCTGCTATGGGGGGGGAGACGGTGTCCGCCTACCGTAGGGCGGTCCTGGGCCTGCGAGAGGAGTATGCGAGCCGGCTGAAGATATTCCTGGGCCTGGAGCGGGACTACTTCTGGGCCCCCGATGGGGGAGACTGGGACTATGTCATCGGCTCGGTCCACTTCGTGGAGCGCAACGGGGTCTGGCTGGGGGTGGATCACTCCGAAGCGGCTTT
>CAPGBJ010000009.1 GCA_948616425.1 uncultured Oscillospiraceae bacterium | reverse complement strand
TCGGGGTACTTATTTTGTTAAGACGCAATTCCTTCAAATCTGAAAATAGTAAGCGAATATGTATTGTGGCAGGGACTCTGCAAGCGGTCCATATAATATTGTATTTGACTGGATTATTGGAGGAAATCGCTCAATTCAATGTTTATATTGCATTCGGAATTTGTGCTGTTGTATCTATCATATGTATTTTGATGTCTGGCTGGATGTTGCTGCCTTTTTCAAAGTTTAAGCATGGAATAAAGTATCTGCTTATGTTTATTGCTATACTTCAAGTGATTAGTACGATTATTATATTTTTGTTGCCCGAAGCGGGTATTCCATCGTTAATCCAAGTTTCAGTAAATACATAAAAATCTACTTTTAGGAGGAACCACTATGAACATCCAAAACATAGGAAGCATCCCCAACATCACCAACCAGATTACCATAGGCACGCCCCAGGCGGGCTTCCGCTGTGACCCCAGCGCCGCCGCGACTTCCAGCAGCGGCACGTCCCAGGGCTCCGCCCGACTGCTTCACCTGGACCTCTCCGACCGCAAGGGCTACCGGGAGGACTACTCCATCCGGGACGCGGCGGAAGGTCTGTGGAAGAAGGAAAATTTTGATTTCAACATCTTCGACCCCACCAGCATCCAGCGGATGCAGGACCGTGTGCGGCAGGGCTCTTACACCATGAAGCCCACCGACGAGGAGCTGTCCGCCTACCTGGACACCCTGCGGCAGAACGGTCTGGACGGATCGGTGGACTGGACTGGCCTGACGCAGGAGCTGGAGGCGTTCAAGACCACCACCCCGGAGGAGTTGGAGGACGGGCTGGACTATCTGGCTTCCCGCTATGTGGCGGCGCGGGATAAGCTGGAGCGCAATTACACCGGCGAGGAGCTGACCGCCCAGCTTGCCAAGCTGGAGGAGGTCTATCAGGCCGGGAAATCCGGGATGATCGACGGCTACACCCAGACTTTGCAGGACAATCTGGGTCTGTCCGAGAGCGACGCCCAGGCGGTCCGGGACAGCTTTTCCACCATTCTCGCGGAGAAAGAGGAGACGTACCGGGGTGCGTTGAAGCAGGTCCATGAGGCCGTGGAGCAGACCGGCCCCGACAGCGTATGGCTGAAGAACCACGACGCCTATATCGCCTCCCAGCTCCGGGCGGCGGACAAGGCCGGTCAGAGCGAGGCCCGATACTCGGTGCAGGACTTGGCCGCCGCCGGGCAGATCGCCCAAAGCTACCGGACGGAGATTTTTGATGCATCCTTCTGCGGGCGGAACGAGGCAACGCTGGCGCTGGGCCTGTCCCTGGCGGACATGAAGGCAGAGACGATGATCTCCAAGGGACTGGTGAGCGAAAACATGGCCGCGTTGCTTCGGAACAGCCGCGCTCAGGGGCACGAAAACGCGCTGACGGCGCTGGACCAGGCGCTTGCCCAACGGGAGAGCCACCTTGCCCCTGGCGAACCCAAAGGGACATTCGCCCCTGTGGATCGCTCCGTGTTCCAGGGCATCTACGACGCCACGCTGAACGCCTTCCGGCAGAATGGCGGCGATGGGGCCGGGGCTATCCGCGCCGGGGCCTCCTACGGGCAGAGTATCACCGCCCAGGCCACTGCCCGGAATCCTCAGGCCCTGCGCTGGGGCATCAACATGGAGAGTTATTGGAAGAACTTCTACACCGCTCCCGATGCCAAGGAGGTTTCGCCGCTGGAGAAAAGTGTAAACCGGCTGATGGAGCAGATCGGCAAACCCTCCAGCCTGGGCAGTTCCGCCTATCAGAAGTACGCGGACAGCTGGCGGGACTTCCTTGCGGCTATCGGCGGGGGCGGGCTGAATATTAAAGCGTAGCATAAGAGCAAAGACTGAAACAAAATAGAAAACAGGAGTGACATCTATGTTAGAATTTCTCAATCAGCCACTGAACGGAACCTCCTCCCTGATTTTGGTGGTAGTTCTTGTGGCCGTCATTTTCATTGCAATCAAGCTGGGTCACAAAAAAGCGAGAGATATCTCCAAGCAGTTCCTGTCAGAACATTCTGATGCCGCCACGCTGTATATTTACGGAGAGGATCTCGACTCCAATAGTGCGGAGTTGGAGTGCATCCGTGGTGTTGTCTCAAAAGTTTATGATCCACGGACAGTTCCGGGTGCCAAAGCGCAAAAAGGTGTGGCCTGCCACGTACTACCTGGAACAGTAGAACTGAATGTCAGAATTACTTGGTCGAAGAGTTACTATGTTGCCAGAAAACATGGCAGTATGCAGGCGCATTTCACCTTTGAAGCTGCACCCGGCCATTCCTATGCTGCTGTTTTCAATGTGAAGGATTCTAAAGCTCAAATTATTTCGCTTGGTGTGCAATAAAACATATAGATAGCTTACCATATCCTGTCCCCATCCACAGGGTATGGTAAGCTGTCCCTGACAGCAGACATTCAAAACGGAGGAAACAATCATGGAATTGGAGTGGGAACAGGGGCGGCAACCGGCCCACACCGCCGCGGCGCTGGCGGGGGCATTCCTGGGCGCGGCGCTGGGAGCGGACTGCTTTCTGGCGGCGGATCATCTGATCGGCGGGATTCCTGCCGTACTCTGCGGAGCGGCAATCGGGTTCTGGGCGGTTAAGGGCGGGGGGCTTTTGGCCGGGAAGAATAACCAGTTTGTGACGCTGCTGGCACTGATCCCGGCGCTTCTCTGGGGTGTCCTCGTCAACCATCTGAGCTTTGCCCTCAATACCGCTCCCGCTGACCCCGCTGGCGTGTGGGAGGCATTTATCAGCCCTCTGTTTATTTCGGATGGCGTCAACTATTGGTTTCAGCTGGCAAAATTGTTGGCTGTGGTATTGGGCGCCTGGACGCCCCAGTTCCGGGAGGCGAAAAAAGAGCAGGAATTTCTGGAACAGGCATCCCGGCCCTGTAAGCCTCCCCAGGAAACGCCGCCTGCGGATATGGAAATCTACCTGCCCAAGTATGCCTGGATACGCCCCTGGCTTCTGCAAAGGCGGATCACCCAGGGACTGTGGCTGGCGGTTCTGTTTCTCCTCGTCTGGCTGCCAGATCTGCTGGGCCATGAGCGGATCTGGTTCCGCACGCTCTGCGGTATGGGGGTCAGTTTTTTGGTGATCGCCTCCCTGCCTGGACCCTCCGGGCATATTCTTGCTGCCCGCAAGGTAATGTATGCCAGAAAGGATGGGCAGCTTTGGCTGATTGCCATGCAGCGCATCCACGATACAACGCTTCATGTACGCTTCCCGAAGCTGGCACAGATATGGGATCAACTGCCTCAAACTCAGCGCACCCGCTTCAAGGCATCCATTGCCTCGCTGCTTTCAAAAGAAAATAACATCGCCGTCAAGATCAACAGGCCCATGCTGGAGTACCAGAACAAATGGAGATGGGTCATATCCAATGATGTTGGGCGCAAAGCCTACATTCCAAAGGTCTATCCCCAATTCAGCCCGGTTCCTGGCGATACGGAGCAGCTCAAAGAGGCTGTGCCGGTCTGGTGGCGCAATCCTTTAATGACTCTGGTGATTACCGTGTTCTGTCTGACGGTTGGCATGAACATC
>CAPGBJ010000008.1 GCA_948616425.1 uncultured Oscillospiraceae bacterium | reverse complement strand
CATTTGTGTGCGCCTTCCCAGGCATACAAGATGGAGATTGACATTCAATAATCTGGTTTGTTTGACTCGTCAAGATATCTTCCACATCATCATAGGGAATACCTCGACTAATGATTTGCTGAGAAGCGTGCCCTGTAAAAGAAAACGCTCTATTCGAAGCCAACCGGCGAATATCAGGCAGATCGGCTTGTGTCATTGGCATAAGTACCATCCCTTTCTTATAATAATTTATAATACTTTATAACATACGGTGAAATAAAAGTCAAGTGCCTTGACTAAATTTGTTGTGCCTTTGAGATACAAGGTTTGTCTCCTCTAAATGAGGGAGTAAAAATAACCAGGGACAAGAAAAAGTATCTTGTTCCTGGTCGTTATCCCATTTACACTATCCCACATTATATCCAATACTTTGTGGAGTATACTGCAGGGCAAAAGGCATTAATTAAATGTTCTCTAATGGAATTTTACTGAATTAAAGAAGCCTGAGATGGTATTCAAGTGCTTTATCCGTTTTGTGCTGGCCCAGGCGGCGGTGACCCACGGCATGGAGCTGATGACGGCGCTCTTCAAGGTGGCACAGGGGATGATCTCCACCATCATGACGGCCTCCGGGCTGTCGGCGCTCACCGATACCACCCTGCCCGCTGAGATGGTGACTATCATCGAGGACGTGGGCTTTTTGGAGAGCATCCCCCTCTGGGCCATTACCCTGCTGGGGTCGTTGTTTATTTGGGTGCTGTCCCTGATCATGATTTTAACCGTCTATTCCCGGTTTTTCAAGCTCTATCTCGCCACTGCCATCGCCCCCATCCCCATGGCCAGTTTTGCGGGACAGCCCTCCAGCAGTATTGGCGTGGCCTTTCTCAAGAGCTACGCCGCCATCTGTCTGGAGGGCTGTATCATCGTGTTAGCCTGTGTGATCTTCTCGGCCTTTGCCTCCACACCGCCCGCCATCGCGGACGATACCCTGGCGGCGGCCACCATCGTGTGGAACTATGTGGGCGAGGTGATTTTTAATATGCTTGTCTTGGTGGGCTGCATCAAAATGAGCGATAGGCTTATCCGGGAGCTGATGGGGCTGGGCTGACAAATCAAGAAATACGGTCACTTTTTCCTGTTCAATTTCAAGGAAATTCCTTTTTCATCGGCAGCTTTTTGGAACAGTGACGCTGCATACACGGCACGCTCTTTCACGGTTGGCAGATCAGATGCCATAAGCTGATCAACGACACTTTGCACATCGGAAAGCTCCAGCAGATTGACTGCCAGACAAAAGAGCGTTTTCCTGCGCCCGTCATTGCAGGAAGAAAGCAGATACTCCAGCAACTGCACCTTCTCCCCCTGTTCGGCATTATAGCGCTCAGCTCCGATATCCCGCAGTTTTTCCATATCGGCTTTTTGCCTCCGTGCGGTGATAAAGGAGTCGTATTCGCCAATCTTCTCGTACTTTTCGCAAGGATACTGAGGGCACTCGCAACAATACTCCATGCCCCCATGTTCCAAACTGCATCGGGCAATTTTGCAGGATTGGTTTCCATTGCCGCACCCGCCGCAATGTCCACCCAATCGCATGGTGCATAGTCCGCAGTTAAGTCCGCACAGGGAAAATAATAGATTTTTTCGGCTGAAACCCTTCACTAATCCGCCTCCTCACCCTTAAATAAGCTGCCTTATTGTAGCACAGGAGAGCGATAAAATCAACGTCACAGTCCTTGGGTGTCAATGGCATACTCGCCAGCGGCCCTGGCCTGCCGGACGCGGTAGGCCAGCAGCTCCGCCATGGCCCGTTCCTCCCGCCAATCCTCCAGCAGTTCCCAGAGGCGGCGGAGCAGCGTCACCACCCAGGACAGGGCGGCGAGGGCAACCAGGCCGAAGAAGATGCCGTCCGCCAGGTCCGTGTGGGCCTGATACCAGCCGTGGAACGCGGTGAGCATCAGGAGTGCGTAGAGTATGGGGATGCCCAACCGAAGCTTCAGGGCCAGACGGAACAGGATAGGAAGTAAAAACAGGCCAGCACCTAATACGATAAACATCATTGCCGCAACCTCCTCTGAGTAGTTTGTGGCATCTTACCATAGGCAGGTGGGCCTTGCAACGGTCTGTCTGCCGATTCTTTCATTCTGGAGGTGATCACCCATAGAAGTCCGCATCAACAAAGAAGTCCGGGACTACCAGGAGAGCCTGTTCTTCGGGCTGTCCCTGCGGCAGTTCCTGTTCGCCCTGCTGGCCGTGCTGGTGGCGGTGGGGCTGTATTTCGGCCTGCGCAACGTGGTGGGCAGCGGGGAGATCGGCTGGATCTGCGTCCTGGCAGCGTTCCCCTTCGCCCTCTGTGGCTTTTTCACTTACAACGGCATGACCTTTGAGAAATTTCTCCTCGCCGTCATCCGCTCGGAGTTGCTGTACCCCAGAAAGCTGGTGTTCCGGGCGGAGAATCTGTACGCCCAGGCGATGGAGCATTCCACAGTAAAGGAGGCACTGAAGATTGATTAAAACCTTACAGAATACGCTGAAGCAGGATCGGGAGGGCTTCGTCCTTCCCAAGTCCGTGCAGGACGCCATCCCCATCCGCCGCCTCTGGCCGGATGGGATTTTTCAGTTCGGGAGCAAGTTCTCCAAGACCATCCGCTTCTCGGATATCAACTACGCCATCGCTTCGAAAGAGGACAAAACGTCCATGTTCCTGGGCTACTCGGAGCTGCTCAATGCCCTGGACACCGGCTCCACCACCAAGCTCACCATCAACAATAAGTGGCTCAACCGCCAGGACTTCGAGCAGAAGATCCTCCTGCCCCGGCAGGATGACTATCTGGACGGCTACCGGGCGGAGTACAACGCCATGCTCATGGACAAGGTCACCGACAGCTCCAACAGCGTGGTGCAGGAGCGGTACATCACCCTCTCCGTCCACCGCAAGAGCATCGAGGAGGCCCGCGCCTTTTTCGACCGGGTGACGGCGGATGTGACCACCCGTCTGAGCCACCTGGACGCCCACAGCGAGGAACTGGACGCGGTGGAGCGTCTCCGGGTGCTGCACGATTTCTATCGCACCGGCGAGGAAACGGAGTTCCATGTGGATCTGCGGGACCTGATGCGGAAGGGCCACAGTTTCAAAGACTCCATCTGCCCGGACAGCTTGGAGTTCAAGAAGGACTATTTTGTCATGGGGGACAAGTTTGGCCGGGTGCTGTTCCTCAAGGAGTACGCCAGCTATATCAAGGACAGCATGATTTCCGAGCTGACGGCACTGAACCGCACCATGATGCTGTCCATTGACGTGATCCCCGTCCCCACGGACGAGGCCGTCCGGGAGATGCAGAACCGGCTGCTGGGTGTCGAGACAAACGTCACCAACTGGCAGCGCAGGCAGAACAGCAACAACAATTTCTCCGCTGTTGTCCCCTACGATCTGGAACAGCAGCGGAAGGAAACCAGGGAGATGCTGAGATCGGAAGAGCACACGTCTGAACTCCAGTCACGTAACCGAAT
>CAPGBJ010000007.1 GCA_948616425.1 uncultured Oscillospiraceae bacterium | reverse complement strand
GGACAGCACCAGCACGAGGCGCGGTGGTATATCTCATACAGCCCGCCCCAATCGCAGCCCCGGTTGTAGCAGATTTGCAGGGCCTGGGCCTCGGTGATGCCCCACTCCACCAGGGGATAGCGGTTATGTTCATCCGATTTGCAGCGATGTGCTTCATCGGCGGCGATGCCGATATGGTGCAGGGCATTTTTCTCCTTTTTAAGCCGGTTGACTTCTTTTGTGATGAGATGGGTTTTCAGCTGTCCGGTACACCAGCGCACTTTCATTCCAGGCCAGCCATAGCCAGTCAGAGGCTGACCCATAGCAATACGGCGCTCTATGGCCCGCTTCTGTTGCTGGGGAACATCGAACATCAGCCACTCAAAGCCGTGGGGATGCCGCAGGGTGGTAATATGCAGTCCCCTCTCCTGATAAAGAAAAGCGTCCAGCTTGGCAATATGGGCCTCCATCTCCGGGAACTCCATGCCGGTGTCCGCGTAGAGTACGCAGTCAATGGGCAGGCCCTTCTCGATCATCAGCAGTAAAAGACAGGAGCTGTCTTTTCCACCAGAGAGGGAGACCGCCGAAAAGGTTTCGTTACTGTTTCCAGCTCCCATGCCGGGAGAACTGCCTTTTTTCGCTCCTTTCCCGCCGTTTACAGCTCGTAAACGGGAATCTCATTCTCATGGACGGGCCAGCACAGCTTGTCCAGCCGGTCCGTCAGCTCCTCCAGGTCCAGGCACATGCCGCTGGCCCACGGGTCGCCCAGGTTCTCCCGGTACTCCGCCACATACGCGCCGCCCTCGCAGACTACGGACACGCTGGCGACGGCGGTGACGGTCATATCCTCCAGCAGCCACAGCTCCACGCTGCGGGTGGTCAGGACGGCCTCGGCGGTACTCTGGTCAAAATCGTCATACAGCAGCGTGGCCCGCTGGCCGAACAGCTCCGCCCCACGGTAATTGAAGGACTTGGGCTGGCTGCCCTGGGTGGCGAAGGCAAAGACGGTCTCGGCGTGATGCCGGACGGCCTGGAGCAGAGCATGGAAGTCAATGCCGTCCAGCAGCTCCGCCACCTCGTCGGCGGAAAGGCCGCTGTTCTCTCCGATGCCGGAGCGGTACAGCTCCCCAATGGCGTACTCCAGTGAATCCACAGAATACATGGTGATCTACCTCCTATCAGTTTTTGCGCCGTTTTCTCGGCTTGTCGGGCAGGATGTGCCCCTCGATGATGCTGGCGTGTTTACGGATTTGGATGCTGCCCTGCCGCGCACAGGCAAGGGCCTCCCCGTAACCGCCCTCGGTCAAAAAGCGCCGGATGTACTCCCCCGGCTTCCCCAGGGGGCAGTCGGCCAGCACCAGAAACTCAATCATGTGGCGGGTGTGGTCCCGGAACCGCTCCACCGCCAGCAGGTCATGCCCGGTGATGGGCAAGTGGAGGGGCTTCACCTCCGGCTCCTTTCCTTAATTTCCAGCACGGCGGGGCCGTACCGGGCCACCAGAAGGGCATTGACAATCAGGCTGAACGCCAGGGTGTCCACCACTTCGTTGTTGGCGAGGTCGGCCAGGGCCACGCCGGACCCCTCTGCGTAGATGTCCCGCGCCGCAGAAAACAGAGTGTAACAATGGGGGGAGATGTCTTTCAGCGTCCCATAGTCGAACTCAATGCCATGCCTGCAAAAGCAGTTGGCGGACCGGAGAAAGAGGTCATCGTTGGCGGTGAGCAGATACATGGCGGCGAAGTAGGCCGGG
>CAPGBJ010000006.1 GCA_948616425.1 uncultured Oscillospiraceae bacterium | reverse complement strand
TGCTTGCCAGGGCGGGCGGTTCCCTATGCCCCGCCTAAGGTTTTTGCGCCCTTCGACCGGGCTGGGACTGGAAAAGCGAGGAATTCATCCCCCAATATGGCCCTTTATTGGTCGTTTTTATTACCTTCGTTTGTTTGCCTGGCTTTTACCTGCTTTAATCAGTGCTTCCTTAGACACTCTGCATACCAATGTAGTGCTGGATCCTGTCCAGGTGGCCGCGGCCCTGGATGACGCCGCGGAGGCCCGGGACCTGCCGGGAATGGCGGATGTGGATTCGTCGCTGCTACTGTTCTGTCGAGAGGTGCGCGGGAATGTGACGGTAGCCCTCTCCGGAGAGTGCGCCGACGAGATTTTCGGAGGCTATCCCTGGTTCCGGGACCCGGCGGTCCGGGCGGAGAACGGCTTCCCCTGGGCGCAGTCCACGGCCTGGCGGGCGTCCTTCCTGACGCCGGAGTATGCGAAAAAAATGGACGTCGATGAGTTTGTCCGGCAGCACTGGCAGAAGACGCTGGCGGAGACGGACTGCCTGGATGACGATACGCCGGAGCAGAAGCGAGTCCGGCGGCTCACGCGGCTGAACATGGGCTGGTTTATGCAGACGCTTCTGGACCGGAAGGACCGCATGAGCATGTGGAGCGCACTGGAGGTCCGCGTGCCGTTCTGCGACTGGCGGATTGCGGAGTATTTGTACAATGTGCCGCCCGCGCTTCGGGAGCTTGGAGGACAGGAGAAGGGCCTGCTCCGGTCCGCGGCGGCGGGCTGGCTGCCGGAATCCGTGCTCCGCCGGAAAAAGAGCCCCTATCCAAAAACCGTTCATCCCATCTATCTGGAGACAGTCGCCCAGAGGCTGCGCCGGCTGCTGGACGACGGAAATTCGCCTCTTTTCGCCGTGGTCCGCCGGGAGGCGCTGGAGAATCTTTTGACCTGCGAGAGCCCCTGGCCCTGGTATGGCCAGCTGATGAGCCAGCCTCAGACAATCGCTTACTTTTTGCAGATGGACCATTGGCTGCGAGCCTATCGGGTCCAGCTGCTGTAAGCGGGGATACAAAGTTGAACCTAATCGCATTGACAAAAAAGCGCCTCGGAATCCTCCGATTCCGGGGCGCCTTTGCGCGGTTTTGTCATTCGATGGCAATCGAAGTGGACTCGGGCAGCTGCTTTTGCTCGCGTCTCGGCAGGGAGAGCTTCAGGATGCCGTCCTCAAATCTGGCGGACACATCCTTGGGCTCCACGCCCTCGCCCACATAGAAGCTGCGGCTGCAGGTACCGGCGTACCGCTCCTGGCGGATATACCGGCCCGCCTTGTCCGATTCGTCCTTATCCAGGCCCTTGGCGGCGCTGATGGTTAGATAGCCGTCCTTCAAATCCACGCTGACCTCGTCCTTCTTGAAGCCGGGCAGGTCGATGTCCAGCTCATAGGAGTTGTCCGTCTCCCGCACGTCGGTCTTCATCAGGTTCTTGGCGTGCTTCCCATACAGGGGATCGTGGCCCGCCAGCACCGGGAACAGGTTGAAGTCACGGCCAAAGAAATCGTCGAACAGGTTCTCACCAAAAATACTGGGCATCATAAGTCATTCCTCCATTCATATACCTCATTCAAATGCCCTGTTGAGGAGGCCCTTTGGGCGTTCCTCTTTTGAACGGCTCTGTTATACTCCACCGGATTAGCACTGTCAATAGGCGAGTGCTAACGTTTACAAAGTATTGGATTTTTGTTCACAAAATATGCAATTTTATATTTTAGTTTACCATATTTGCAACCCGTCCACAGGCTTATTTCTTTGTTTATAGCGGCGCAATATTTGAACGGTTAACTTGTTTTTTCGCATTCTCTGTGGTAGACTAACCATAAAAGGAGCGTGCCTATGCTCGACTTATTTGTTCTGGACGCAGCATCCAGCGAGAGAAGGCCGGTTTTTGTAAGGCCGGCAACGGAAGAAGATTTAACCGCCACACGGGATTGGCAGACAAATTGGACGGCACCCTTTGCGTTGGGGCTCCCCAATAAGGTTGCACTCTGTCGCTTAGAAACTGATGAGCTATTGGGGCTCATGTCCTATGAGTTAAACCAGGGAAACTTAGCCGTACAGATTATTTATTTAGAAAGCGCCCGCCATAGCAACGCAAATCTTCTTCACGTGAATGACGGACGCAAGCGGTATATCGGGATTGCCAAAGCGTTGTTCGCTTATGCGGCTCAAGTTTCCATGGAAGCTGGTTTTGACGGAGTTTTGGTCTTCCGGGCAAAAACCACTGAGTTGCTGGATTACTATCAACGGGAATTTGGAGCACGTCAGGTTGGAGCTTATGATCCGTTTCGACTGGTGATTTGGGAAGACGCGGCGGAGCGGCTGATTGCGGAATACAGGAGGGATACGGATGTCTGAAATGAGCAGGGACGAATTATTGAAAGCCGAAACCGTTGGCAGTGAGCAAGGCTGGGTTGCTCCCCTGACCCATGAAGATAAGGAGTATTTTGCATATCTGCGTACCGTGTTCAAACGATACAACATTGTTCCTTCCAAAGCGACCCGATTGGAGTACGATTTTGTGACCCGTGTTGCGGAGAGTGAGTTCTATTTACAGCAGGCGAACGCCTGACTCACGACAAAAATCCAGAAGAGCCTAACAGCTGTGGACCATGCTAGCAGATGAGGACACACGGCGATTGTTTTCGAGATATCTTAGAGCCTGTTTAAAATCTTCTAATGAGGATGGCA
>CAPGBJ010000005.1 GCA_948616425.1 uncultured Oscillospiraceae bacterium | reverse complement strand
CCGGTCAAATCCTCCAGCATACGGATCATAGTCGGGTCATCGTGACCCAGCATATCCAACTTCAATAGGTTTGACTCCATGGAGTGATATTCGAAGTGGGTGGTAATAATATCACTGTTGGGATCATCTGCCGGGTGCTGGACAGGGCAAAAGTCATAGATCTCCTTATCTTGAGGGATCACCACCATGCCCCCGGGATGTTGGCCAGTGGTCCGCTTCACCCCTGTACACCCGATGGCCAAGCGATTTTCCTCGGCTTTAGAGGCGGTAAGCCCTCGCTCCGCCAGATACTTCTTCACATAGCCAAAGGCAGTTTTTTCGGCCACCGTGCCAATCGTACCCGCCCGGAAAACATGGGTCTGCCCGAAGAGTTCAAAGGTATACCTGTGGGCGCTGGACTGATACTCCCCTGAGAAATTCAGATCAATATCTGGTACCTTGTCACCGCCAAAGCCTAAAAATGTCTCGAAAGGTATGTTAAATCCATCTTTCACATACTTGCTTCCGCAGACAGGACAGATTGCATCAGGCATATCCGCTCCGCAGCCATAGGGGTGATCGGGGTCCTGCGCATAGTCAAAATCGGTGTGCTTGCACTTGGGACAGCGGTAGTGGGCTGGCAGGGAATTCACCTCTGTGATTCCCGACATGAAGGCCACCAGAGACGACCCCACTGACCCTCTGGAGCCCACCAAATATCCGTGCTCCAGGGAATTTTGCACCAACTTTTGCGCAGACATGTAGATGACATCATACTTACATCGGATAATGTCACCTAGTTCCGCTTCTACACGGTCTACTACAATCTGGGGCGGTTCCTCTCCATATAATTCATGAACCTTATTCCACACCAGCCGCTTCAGCTCTCCGTCAGAGTCCTCCAGTTTAGGGGCGAAGAGCCCCTGAGGCAGCGGTTCAATGGGGTCGCACCAGCTGGCAATTAGATTGGTATTCTTTACCACTACCTCATGCGCCTTCTCCTTGCCCAGGTAGGCGAACTCTTCCAGCATCTCGTCGGTGGTTTTAAAGTAGATGGGCAAATCCTCGTCCGCATCCTCAAATCCCTTAGAGGCCAAAAGAATATGACGATATATCTCATCCGCCTGGTCCAAGAAGTGGACATCCCCCGTGGCGCATACCGGCTTGCCCAGCTCCTCACCTAGTCGGACAATCGCCCGGTTAAAGTCCCGTAAATCGTCCTCTGACCGAACCATCCCCTTACGTAGCATAAACATGTTGTTGCAGATAGGCTGAATCTCCAAATAGTCGTACCAGGAGGCAATACGTTTTAATTCCTCCCAGCTGCGCCCGTCCGCCAAGGCCTGAAACAACTCCCCCGCCTCGCAGGCGGAGCCAATAATAAGGCCCTCTCGGTTCGGATTGATCAGCGATTTGGGCATAATAGGGAAACGTTTAAAGTGTTCTAAGTGAGAAAGTGAGACCAATTTATACAGATTCCGCAGACCAGTCTGGTTTTTTGCCAGTACAATCAGGTGCTTGGGCCTGCGTTTGGCCTTACTCCTCCCCCGCAGTTGAGGCATATAGGGGTTGATCTCCGAAAGATAATGTAACCCCAGCCCCTCCATTTTTTGAAAAAAGTGGGGCAGCATATAGGCCACCGTGGCCGCATCGTCACTGGCCCGATGGTGGTTAAATGCGGGCAGATGCAGATGTTCTGCCACAATGTCCAGTTTGTACTTCCCCAGCTCTGGCAACAGATTCTGGGCTAAAATCAAACTGTCCACAGAAGCATTTCGAAAGGGAATTCCATACCGCTCACACCCCGCAGCAAGAAAGCCCATGTCAAAATCGGCATTGTGGGCGGCCAGGGGCCGGTCCCCGGCAAAGTCAAAAAAGGCCTGAAGCGCCTCCCTCTGCGAGGGTGCCCCCTTTAACATCTGATCAGTAATCCCGGTAAGCTGAGTAATTTGAGGGGAGAGCTTTCTGTCTGGAGAGACAAAGGTATTGAATTCCTCTGTAATTTTCCCATTCTTTAGCACTACAGCGCCAATTTCAATTATCACATCCCGTCGACGGTCCAGACCAGTAGTCTCTAAATCCACGCAGACAATCTCACTGTCAAAGGAGGCATCTGTCTCCCCATGGACCGCTACCCGGTCATCCACATCGTTGATAAAGTAGGCCTCCACCCCGTAAAGAATCTTAATTTTTTTTGCGGAGTGCCATGCATCTGGGAAGGACTGGGCTACACCGTGGTCCGTGATGGCAATGGCAGGATGTCCCCAGCTCTCCGCCCGCTTCACCACATTTTTCTCCGGCCCCTGCTTGGGGCTCACACTGGTAAGCGCATCCATAGAGGACATGGTGGTATGCAAGTGGAGTTCCACCCGCTTTTCAGCGGCCTTGTCCTCCTTCATACTGCGTTGCGCTACGGCCACCGCCACCGGCTCCAGCACCATATCACCATAGAAACGGTCCAAGTTTAAACGCCCTTGGACCTTGACGTGCATCCCTTTCTTGATGCCATCCACCAGAGGCTTTCCCTCCTCGCCAGGGAAAAACTTATTCACCCGGATAGAGCCGGTGTAATCGGTCATGTCGAAGGCCACGACCCACGCCCCCCGCTTTTTGAGCTCCCGGTTGTCAACGGCAAAGACATCCCCCTCTACCACTACCATACCCATATCCAATTCCAGTACTTGGATCGGAGTGGGCGCCTTCGTAATCGCCTTGCCATAGATATTTTTCCCCTGACTTTTCCTCTCATCCTTGCCCGAGACAGCTCCCGCTTTTTTGACCTGCTTCAATGCCGCAACGCGGAGCGCCTCTGTACGCGCAAAGGGATCGTCAACCTTTTCATTCTCACAGTTTATATTCTGCTCATCCAGTATGTCACCGCATTCTGCACTGTCTTTCAGGGCTTTTTTCTCTGGCAGCTGATGTGGTTGATCTTGATTGTAAACCTCTTTCTCCGCTTGCTTTACTATATTGGTCTCTGGACGCAGTCGTGCCTCATCCTTCACGGGGACTGCATCTATTCGGACACTGTTTAAATGATAGGCACGGCACACTGCCTCTTCTGCCTGCGCGATCAGATTGGGTCCTGCTCCGGTCGCCCCCTCTACCGCAATCTTTGCACTGCGGCTAGTCTTATCAATGGCCGCAGAAACAATCAGCCAGCCTTCCACTGCGTTGGACAGCTCGGTCCACTGGTGCAAGGCGGCAAACATCTGTAAAAATGGTATCTTCTGGGACATTAAGTCGGTCTCCTTACGCAATTCACTTCATCTGTTTGGAGGGCCACTCCCAGCTGTACTGGGGTTTGCCCTTTCTGTGCCATATGTGAATATCTCGCCGGTTCCAGCTCTGCTCAATGGATTGGGAAGCCCGCATGAGTTCCTCGGAGAAATAGGAGAAGGCATTGCGCAGCACTGTCTCATCATCACCCAGACACTCCAGGACGGTGACACCCACAATATTCTGTACATCGCTGTCCCCATTGATATACATATCTTCTACAAAGTCTATATACCGGCAAATTTTCTCTCTGTCTTGGTTAGCCTTCAGCAAAGGTGGGAGCACCTTCAGCAGGGTCTCTCCGCCAAAGAAAACATGGCCCAGGAGCTCTTCATAAAATTCCATGTGCTCCGCATAGACCTCCCGAAACTCGGGGAACTCCTCCGCCAGCTTCTGTGCAAAATACTCCTTGCTGTACCTCATTACAGCACTTCAATTAACTGGAACAGTTCATCTACCAGTCGGTCCTGAGAGACCTTTTTGATGATCTCTCCCTTCTGGAACAGCAACCCCTCGCCGATCCCCCCAGCAATGCCGCAGTCGGCGGCGGCGGCCTCCCCAGGGCCGTTGACAGCACAGCCCATAACGGCCACAGTGATTGGCTTGTCCACAGACTTCAGCCGCTCTTCCACCTCATTGGCCAGGGCAATCAGGTCGATGCGGGTCCTTCCACAGGTGGGACAGGACACCAACTCCGGCCCCTCTTGGCGGACACCAGCCGCCTTCAGAATATCTCGGGCGGCGTAAACCTCCTCCACTGGGTCAGCAGACAGAGAGACTCGCATGGTATCGCCAATGCCTAGGGCCAGCAATCCACCGATGCCCACAGCGGACTTGAGCGTGCCCATTTTCACCGTCCCCGCCTCAGTGACCCCAATATGTAGAGGATAGTCACTTTGTTCTGCCATAAGCTGATAGGCGCGCATTGTAATAGGCACGCTAGAGGACTTCAGAGAGACACAGATATTGTCAAAATCAAATTTATTCAACAGCCGAATGTGGGCAAACGCGGATTCCACCATAGCCTCGGGACAGACTTTGCCATACTTGGCTAGGACAGACTTCTCCAGAGAACCGCCATTGACCCCAATCCGGATAGGGACTTCTCTCTGTCGGCAGGCCTCTGCCACCGCTTTTACTCGGTCTTCCCCTCCGATGTTGCCCGGGTTAATACGCACCTTGTCTGCCCCAGCTGCGATGGCCTCCAAGGCCAACTTATAATCAAAGTGGATGTCCACTACAACCGGTATTGGGCTGCGCTCCTTAATCTTCCCAACAGCCCGAGCGGCCTCCATATCAGGGACAGCCACCCGAACAATTTCACATCCGGCGGCAGCCAGTCTTTTGATTTGTTCCAGAGTGGCACAGATATCTTGTGTGGGGGTGTTAGTCATGGACTGGATGGTAATAGGGGCACCTCCCCCCATAGGGACAGATCCCACCCGGATCTGTTTTGTCATAATATCCCTCCCTTTTCACAGGTTTTCATCTTCCAAGTAGCTTCCATACATCGCTGAGCGTGACCACCAACATCAGACACATCAGCGCAGCCATACCCGCCAGATGGACATAGCCCTCATACTTGGGCGCAATTTTCTTCCGAAACAGCATATAGAGCAGGCTATTCAACAGCAGAAAGAAGACACGGCCTCCGTCCAGGGCTGGCAGTGGCAACAGATTCATCACTGCCAAGTTGACAGCAATCAGGGCGGCCAAATTCGCCATGTGGCGGACCGCAACCTCCGGAGTAGGAGACAATTGGGGATCAGTGGCCACTTCATTCATCATATTTACAATTCCAACCGGTCCAGACAGTTCCCGCAGCCCGATTGCCCCGGTGACCAAGTCTCCCAGGCTAATCCATACTGTACGAACAAAATCCAGGCAGGTGTTCCAAGCATAGGCCAGCTTGTCGGAAAAGCTGGCGGAAATAGTCCCCCCTCCCATGGTCAGTCCCCGAAGCCGAGTAAAATTACCTTTTTCATCTGTGCGCTCTTGATAAGGCAGGTGGACATTCCGCAGTTCCACCTGCTGCCCATCCCGTTCCACTACAAAGTCCAAGGTTTCCCCCGCCCGGTCCAGGAAAAAGCGGGCATTCCCGTAGACCAGCACGCTATGTCCATCAACAGACAAAAAACGGTCGCCAGCCATCAGACCGCATTCCTCCGTTCCGTAACCCTCAATGGGGCCCGCATAGAGTTCTACCAAAAAGGCCTCGGCCGGCATATACAGGACTGCCATAATGATCAATCCGGTGAGGAAGTTCATAAAAGCCCCAGCACACAGAATGATAAACTGTTTCCACCACGCAGCCCGGCTAAAGGAACGGGGATCTGGAGAGTCGTCATCGTCGCCTTCTAAAGCGCAGAAGCCCCCTATGGGCAGCAGCCGCAGACTATACACAGTCCCATCTTCCTCCTGGGACTCCTCCTTTCTCCGGCTTCTCCAAATAGCTGGCCCCATCCCGACGGCAAATTCATTTACTTTCACCCCAAGCAGTTTTGCCGCGCCGAAGTGGCCCAGCTCATGGGTGGCCACCAGAACACCAAAAATCAGAATCGCAATGATGATGTAGAGCATAGAGCGCCTCCGTGTGCGGGCTGCTGTTCCAGCAGCCCGCAAGTGTCAAATAAAATAAGGATTAAACATGATGGTCTGCCCAGCGGCGGTGAGCCTCATACCGAGGCTCCCACCCTGTATTATCCTCCGTAGCGGCAGCCACAGCCCTCTGCCCATAAAGATTACATAATAGCTTCTCTTGCTGCGGCATCGGCATCCAAAATATCCTGCATTGTAGGGGTCTGGATCACCTTGATCTGGCTTAACGCCCTCTCCACCTTGGCAGAAATATCCAGAAAGCCAATTTTACCTGCCAGGAACTGAGCCACTGCGGCCTCATTGGCACCGCTGAGGATAGCTCCCGCTGTGCCGCCCGTCTTCGCAGCCTCCAGAGCCAGTGCCAGACAGGAAAACGTCTCCAGATCTGGAGTGCCAAAGGTGAGCGGTCCGCAGTTCCACAAGTCCAAAGGTGCCGACGGCCCGGCGACCCGTTTGGGGTAGGTCAGCGCATACTGAATGGGCAGCCGCATATCAGGGGTCCCAAGCTGGGCCAACATGGCATTATCACAGTATTCCACCAGAGAGTGAATCATACTCTCCCGGTGGACCACAACAGAAATTTTTTCTGCCGGCATCTGGTACAGATACATGGCCTCTATCACCTCCAGCCCCTTATTCATCAGGGTGGCAGAGTCCACAGTGATCTTTGCTCCCATAGACCAGTTAGGGTGCTTCAGGGCATCCTCTACCGTTATGTCAGCCAATTCCTCTCGCTTTTTTCCATAGAAAGGCCCGCCTGAGCAGGTAAGAATAAGGCGTTTCACCTCTCCTCTGTCCCGGTTGGCCTCTAAACACTGGAACAGGGCGGAGTGTTCCGAGTCCACAGGGTAGATCTTGGCCCCATAGTCCTTAGCCTCCTCCAGCACCAGCGGCCCGGCGCACACCAGAGCTTCCTTGTTCGCTAACGCAATCCGCTTTCCCTCCCGAATCGCGGCCAGAGTGGGGCGCAAACCCGCCATCCCCACCAGAGCAGCAACCGCAGTGTCTGCGTTAGAGATGGTGGCAACTTCTAAAACTCCATCCAAACCG
Organism: uncultured Oscillospiraceae bacterium; assembly: GCA_948616425.1. Lineage (GTDB taxonomy): Bacteria > Bacillota > Clostridia > Oscillospirales > Oscillospiraceae > Lawsonibacter. Next base: position 23,631 of record CAPGBJ010000005.1, on the reverse strand, counting down.
CCGAGGACGTGGACATTTGTGTCTGCCAGCCGAACCCGCAGATCAGCAGCAGCCCCTTCATCCGCCAGTGCCACGGTGGCAGGTTTGAAGTGCCGAGCCTGCTCTTCCATCAGCTTGACATTGGAATTGGCTGCTAAACCAACCGCCTCCATGCCACAGGCGGCAATCACTTCCAATGACTGCCGCCCGATGGAGCCGGTAGACCCTAAAATTGTAACCTTTCTGCTCATACCGATATTCCTTTCCTCTTCTGCTCATCCTTGCTATCACTGGAACAAGGGCTCCGCCCTCGGCCGGTGGACTTTCGCCCCTGCCATAGGGAGGGGGCACCCTACTCTGTACCACCCAGTGCTCCTAAAACGCCGGCAGGACCTCTACCAACAGCAGAAGCATAGGGGCAGCGAAGGTGGTGGAGTCAAAGCGGTCCAGCATTCCACCGTGACCGGGAAGCAAGCTCCCATAGTCTTTGACCCCATATTGCCGCTTGACCAGGGAAAAGGACAGGTCCCCCAGCTCGGTAATAGCACTGCCTAACAGACCATAGAGGGCCATGACCGGCAACCGCACCTCAATTGGTTCAAAATATGCCAGCAACAGGCCATAAACCAACATAAACAGACACCCAGAGAGAATACCACCGATATAGCCCTCTAGTGATTTATTGGGACTGACTTGGGTCACTCCCCGGTGCTTCCCTAAAAACACCCCAGCAAAATAGGCGCCAATATCGGTGGTAAAGGCACAGATAACGGGAAGCAACACATAAAACTGCCCATTATTAAAGCGTTTAAGCTGTATCAGGGCAGACAGAAACAGGGGAATCACAATGCCTCCAAAGAGACAGACCATCACATGTTCAAACTTGATTTCGCCCGCCGTGCCATACAGACGGATCGCCAGAAAAAACAGCACAGCCATCAGCAGCAGGGCCACTCCCCGGGCGGTCCAGCTACTATACCCCAGACCATGCCCCAGCGGGATAGCAGCTGCCGCCAAGGCGGTAAAGATGTACATGCCGTTGTGGTGGGCAACCTTGGTAGCCCGCAACAGTTCAAAGGAAGCTGCGGCGGCAATCAAAGCCACCAAAATTGCCAAGGCAAGGGGGGGCAAGAAAAAAAGAGCCGCCAAAAAGGCAGGACCCAGGGCCAGCCCTACAATAATCCGTGTTACCAACTCACACACCTCCAAACCGGCGATCCCGGTTTTGATAGGAAGCGATAGCTCGGTGGAGCTCCTCTTTGGAGAAATCAGGCCACAGCACATCGGTGATATAAAATTCCGAGTATGCTGACTGCCAGAGCAAGAAATTGGACAGCCTCAGCTCCCCGCTGGTGCGGATCACCAGGTCCGGGTCAGGAACTCCTTTGGAATAGAGATAGCCTCCAAATTGCTTCTGGCTAAGATGATTGGGGTCCGCTCTGCCATTGGCGCAATCCTGCGCAAAAGCCTTGGCCGCCTGGACCAGCTCGTCCCTTCCTCCATAATTAAGGCAAATATTCACCTGACAGCCCTCATAATGCCTGGATATCTCCCGCGTACGTTCACACAGCTCCCGCAGCTCTGAGGTCAAGGGAGACAGGTCGCCGAAAAACTCCATTTTCACCCGGTCCCGCTCCATCTGGGCAATGGCCTCCAGCAGATATTTTTTCAGCAGCCCCATGATGGCGGACACCTCCTCCTTTGGCCGCTTCCAGTTTTCAGAGGAGAAGGCATAAACCGTGAGGTATTCAATCCCGATGTCCTTGCAGTAGGTGGCGATGGTGCGAAAGGTTTCCGCTCCGGCCGCATGGCCCGCCGTCCGAGGCAGCCCTCGCCTTTTAGCCCACCGGCCGTTGCCATCCATAATGACGGCAATGTGTTTGGGCAGGCGGGAGAAGTCCACCTGGGCTGAAACCGGGTCGGTTTTTTTCGAGAAGAAAGCCATGGCCGGTCGCTCCTTTATGTGTTCGTTCGCACAGAATCAGGCCGATGAGGCCACTGGCCTCTACACAGCCCTATCCTTTCATAGGGGCCGGTGTCCCCACCGGCCCGCCTATCATGAGTTGGGAGGAGAATTTAAACCGCCATCAGCTCTGTCTCTTTCTTGGCAGTCAGCTCATCAATATCCTTACACCGCTTATCCGTCAGGTCTTGAAGTTCTTTCTCCAGGGCTTTCTGATCGTCTTCTGTCAGTTCAGACTTTTTTGTTCTCTTCTTAGTATCATCCATAGCGTCCCGGCGGATGTTGCGCAGGGCCACCTTCCCCTCCTCTCCATATTTGCGCACCTGCTTGGTCAGGTCACGCCGGCGCTCTTCTGTGAGCTGAGGGAAGGCCAGCCGGATAATCCGCCCATCATTCTGGGGGTTGATCCCCAAATCCGACACCTGAATAGCTTTTTCAATTGCTTTCAGCAGAGAACTGTCCCAGGGCTGAATGACCAGAGTACGAGGATCTGGGGAGGAGATGGCCGCCACCTGATTCAAAGGGGTCGGCGCGCCGTAATACTCCACCATAATACGGTCCAGCACGCCTGCATTTGCCCGGCCTGCCCGGACCGCAGCAAAATTGGCCTTTACTACCTCGATGGTTTTCAGCATTCTCTCATCATAGCTCTTAATTTCGGGGCTCATGGTTGTTACTTCCTTTCTCACTGTAATATTGATGTCGTTGTGTATCGTTACAGCCCGTTTCGGCTACCTGTTCAGACACAGGGGAGACACGAGAAACCCTATCCCTACTGAGATCAGAAATCTACGATGGTCCCGATCTCCTCTCCCATGACCACCCGATAGATATTCTCAGGATCCTTCAAGGCAAACAGGAGGACAGGTATCTTATTGTCCATAGACAGGGATGTAGCGGTGGTATCCATCACAGTCAGATGCTGTGCCAGCATCTCGTCATAGGAGATCTTACTATATTTTTTGGCGCTTGGATCTTTTTTGGGGTCTGCGGAGTACACTCCATCGATGTTCTTGGCTAAAAGAATCACGTCCGCATCAATTTCCGCCGCCCGCAAAACGGCTGCGGTATCCGTAGAAAAGAAGGGGTTTCCGGTACCACATCCAAAAATAACCACGCGCCCCTTTTCCAGATGGCGGATTGCCTTCGAACGGATATAGGGTTCAGCCATAGCCTGCATAGCAATAGCCGTCTGTACCCGAACCTCCACACCCTTCTGTTCTAACACATCCGCCACGGCCAGGGCGTTAATGGCGGTCGCTAACATCCCCATGTGATCGGCTCTGACCCGCTCCATGGCGTCGCCTCCGTCCTTCAGGCCGCGCCAGAAATTGCCGCCTCCTACCACGACGCCCACCTGGACCCCCTCGGCCACACACCGTTTAATCACATCACATACCCGGCCGATCACCTGGAAGTCCAGTCCCCGGGAGGCGTCGCCCGCCAGAGCCTCTCCGCTAATTTTCAGCAATACCCGCTTATATTTTGGCTGTGCCATCGAAACCACTCCTGTTCTTTTTCTTACCCTCTATTTTAATATAATTCTTGCCATTTGCATAGAGGGAAAGACAAACTTTTTCTAATTGTCCATAAAATGCCTGAAAGGGGGCACACAGCGCCTTTCTCAGTCCACCTCCTGTCTTTACCTCCTCCTTTCTCCCCACCCAATTACTCCATAAAATAGGGCTTGCATTTTCTTTCTGCCTGCCGTATAATGGGGTCAGACAACTGGATACAATGTCTTCAGGGCGGGGTGGAATTCCCCACTGGCGGTAAAGTCCGCGACCGGACGCACAGGCGTCCGCTGACCCGGTGAAACTCCGGGACCAACGGTTACAGTCCGGATGGAAGAAGATGTGTGTAAAACAATGTGCGCCTTTCGGCGCGGGTCAGCGCACCTCCTTATTTGTTTTGGCACCTGGAAGACATGGTCTTTCAGCGGTCAAGTACAAAAAGGAGTGTTTTTTATGTCCAGTCCCACCACTGTCTCCACGGTAAAATCCATCAACCGCGCACGGGTCAGAAACCTGACTGTTACCGCCATGCTGTCCGCTGTGGCCTTTGTCCTCATGTTTCTAGACTTCCCCATCCCGTTTCTCATTCCCCCCTTTGTAAAGATGGACTTCTCTGAACTCCCCGCTCTGCTGGCCGCTTTCAGCTTGGGTCCCATCTATGGGGTCGTTGTCTGTCTAGTAAAGAATTTGGTTCACTTCGTGGCCATGACTACCACAGGCGGCGCGGGAGAGATATGCAATTTTCTGTTGGGCGCCTGTTTTGTCTTCCCTGCCGGTGTGATCTATCAGCACATGAAGACCCGCCGAGGCGCGCTGATCGGTGTTTTGGCAGGTGCGGTGATCATGGCTGTCCTGTCCATTCCTCTGAACTACTATATCGCCTACCCTGTTTACACCAAATTCATGCCCATTGACGCCATCCTTCATATGTACCGCCAGATTCGCCCCTCTACAAATGGACTGATGGAATGTCTGATCATCTTTAATGCCCCCTTCACCCTGCTCAAAGGACTGTTGACCACAGCCCTTTGCTTTCTGGTCTATAAGCCGCTCTCCCCCATTCTCCACGGCGGCAGCAAATAAAATTCGCGGGACAGGTATTTACCCTGTCCCGCTTTTTTGCGCCCTTGCTGGCGCAGTACAGAAAAGAGGAGGAAAAACCGCTGACGGGGACACAGCCCCTAGACGGACCGCCAATCACCTTATTCTGTCTCTGCCTTCTATTGCAACAGCACGCGGAACCGCGGACCGCTAGGAAAGGACCGCTTACGTCTCCACCACGCTGAACACGCCCTCCACTCCAGACAGTTCCTGAATAATTTCTTCCTTCCCAGCCCCCTGGCGCGAGAGAAGGGCCAGTACAGCGCAGGAGTGGCCGCTCTCATCCCGCTTTTTTGTAATCTCCAGGTCTACAATTTTAACCCCAAGCATGTGGCATTTAGACACAATATCCTCCAGGCTGGAGGGCTTTCCGTACTCGGCATACACTGTAACCTCCTTGGTATCTCTAAGCAGGCGATACTCCAACTTGGAGAAAAAAACCTCTGCAATCAGCACCAAAACGGTGGCGTAAATGGCTCCCTCAAAAAATCCAAACCCGCAGCACAGGCCCACAATTGCCACTACCCACAGGCCAGCAGCTGTGGTAAGGCCCTTCACACGCTGCCGCCGAGTTACCATAATGGTACCTGCCCCGATGAAACCTATCCCAGATACCACTCCCGCCCCCATGCGTGCCACATCCAAATAGTAGTGCATGGTTAAAAACAGGTATTCACTGGTCATCGAAGTGATGGCCGCCCCCAGGCAGATGAGAATGTGGGTGCGAAAACCCGCCGGGCGGCGCTTCTCCGCCCGCTCAATACCAATCATCCCCCCGCAAATCAGCGCCAGAAGCACTCGGGCGCTCACCCCCAGCAGGCTTAGTTCCCGCAAAAAATTCAAGCTGTCAAACATCTCTCCACTTCCTATATCTCGTCAATGGTACGCACATCCGGACTGTAAGACAATGTAGTCATCAGCTTTGGATGGGATTGACTTCTAGACAGGCGGAGATAAAATATCACACCGCACCCGTCCCCTTTTCGTCTGCCCCGCTGGCGGTCGATCTCCATGTCATAAATCTGGATCTCTTTCGAGCGGAGAAAGCCAATAAAGTCCCTCATCCTCTCCATCGATACCAGCTCCACATAGAGATTCATATTTCGAGAACGGGCCAAAATCATGTCCTCAATATAGGGCAATACTTTAATACTTAAAAATATAGAAAAAAATCCCAAAAGTACCCCCTCATAAAATCCAGCTCCGATGGCCAGCCCCAGACAGGCAGAGGCCCACAGGCCTGCAGCCGTGGTAAGCCCCTTCACCTCCCACTGCTCTGTAACCAGAATGGTCCCAGCTCCCAAAAAGCCCACACCGCCGATGGCCTTGGCCCCAATCCGGGATACGTCTACCGTCTTATCCAGCAGAGCGGAGACCTCTGCCCACTCTGTGTTGATCATCACCCACAGATATTGACTCAAGATACCTGTCAAAGCAGCCCCCAGACACACCAGCATATATGTGCGAAAACCCGCAGGCCGGCGCTTGTGCTCCCGGTTAATGCCAATCAGCCCACCACACAGCACCGCCATTGTCAGCCTTAGCAGCACCGAAGCTGTATTAAATTGACGCAGGTAATCCAGCAGATCCATGCTCCACCTCCCTCATCCTCCACAGACAGCTCGTCGCCGGCTTGTTCTCCCGCGCGTCACATCACTTTACCACCACATTCTCCCGTCCCAGCTGTTCGGTCAGTTCCTTCACTAGGGCGGGATGAATTTCGCAGCGGGAGCCCGCCCGTTTTCCGCAATCTTGGAAATAGAGCACAACCTGCTGTTCCCCCGGGAAAAAGGACAGCACCAGCCTCACCTTTCGCAGACGCGGGTCCTCCCGGCTGGGCAGTCGCAGATACAAGGTCTCCCCCTTGTTGGAACTTTCCTCCAGGTTGGACAGGGGGCGGACAGAGTCCACCATAATCTGGGGCTCCTTCTCGTCCCGGAGGGATATTTTTCCTGTCGCCAAAATTGCACTGTTCTCTCGGATATAGCCGCCGCTCTCACTGAGGGTTCTGGAGAAGCACAACAGCTCTATAGCGGCAGTATCATCCTCTAGGTTTACATAGGCCATCAGGGTGTTGTTTCGGGTCGTGCGGGTACGGTAGGAGGAGATAACGCCGGCAATGGTCACCCGCTGGTCATCCCGATATTCCTGCGGCCCGTCCTCCCGCTCAAAATCCTCCACAATGGATCCAATGGTTACCGCACCGAACTGCCGGGCAATCTCCCGGTACTGTTCCATGGGGTGGCCAGTCAGATAGAGTCCGGTAATCTCCTTCTCCATATTCATCAGTTCCTGGGAGGTGTATTCCGGCAGATCCGGAAGTACCAGGGCGGGTAACGGAACGCTGTCCGCCTCTCCACCCCCCAGTCCGAACAGGTCCATCTGACCTTCTACATTCCGCTTTCGCGCAGCAGCGATGCCATCCAGCACCTGACCGTAGACCTGCATTAGCTGGGAACGGCGATAGCCCATAGTATCAAAGGCGCCGCTTTTAATCAAGCTCTCAATCATTCGCCGATTCAAATCCTGATCGAAGAGCCGATCACAAAAGTCCATAAAATCGGCATAGGGTCCACCCCGTTCCCGTTCCGTCAGCAAACTGTCTATAAATGTCCGCCCCACCCCCTTCAGGGCCACCAGTCCAAAGCGAATGCCCTTCTCCACCACAGTGAAGTCTGCCTCCGACTGGTTGACATCTGGAGGCAGAATCTGAATTCCCATCTCCCGGCAGGAGGAGATGTACTTGGCCACCTTTACAGCCCTGTCCAGCACCGATGTGAGTAGCGCCGCCATATACTCCCTGGGGTGATGGCACTTGAGCCAGGCAGTCTGGTAGGCCACAATCGCGTAGACCAGAGAGTGAGACTTGTTAAAGGCATACTCTGCAAAGTCAGAGATATCGTCATAGATGGCCTGAGCTACCTCCTCTGGCACGCCATTTGCCGCACAGCCCGGAATCGCTCTGGCTGGATCTCCGTGAAGAAATGCCTCACGCTCCCGCTGGATGTCCTTGGCCTTCTTTTTGGACATAGCGCGACGCACCATGTCCGCCTGGCCCAACGAGTAGCCCGCCAGGTCCCGGAAGATCTGGATCACCTGTTCCTGGTACACAATACACCCATAGGTGGTGGACAAAATCGGCTCCAAAGAGGGATGTCGGTACGTGACCTTGTCTGGATTGTGCTTGCTCTCAATAAATTTGGGAATGGAAGACATCGGTCCAGGCCGGTACAGCGCAATGATAGCGGTGATATCCTCAATATCTCTGGGCTTCAGCCCTACACAGACCCCGGTCATACCGGCTGATTCCATCTGAAACACTCCGGAGGTCTTTCCCTCCGACAGCATCGCCATCGTCTCCGGATCGTCATCTGGGATCGCCTTGATGGTAAAACCGGGCTCGCTTCTGCGAATCATTTTGGCCGCATCGTCTATGGTAGTCAGATTTCGCAGAGCCAGAAAGTCCATTTTGAGCAGCCCCAGTTCCTCCAAAGTGGTCATAACGTACTGAGTAACCGGGACACCGTCATTGGTAGCCAAAGGAACATAGTCCACCACCGGGCGGCGGGTGATCACCACGCCGGCAGCATGGGTAGAAGCGTTTCTGGGCATCCCTTCAATCTCCAGGGCAATATCTATCAGACGTTTAACCTGCGGATTCTCGTCATATGCCTCCTTCAGCTGTTTGGACAGGGCAATTGCCTCGCTCAGTGTGATCTTACCATCTGGAATCTGCTTGGTCAGGGCATCTCGCTCGGCGTAGGGCAGGTCCAGCACCCGCCCCACGTCCTTCACCGCCGCCTTGGCCTGTAACGTTCCAAAGGTGACAATCTGAGCTACATGGTCCTCACCGTATTTATTCTTGACATAGTCAATCACTTCCTGCCGCCTGCGGGTACAGAAATCAATGTCAATATCCGGCATGGATACCCGCTCAGGGTTCAGAAAACGTTCGAAATACAGGCCAAACCGCATAGGATCTACATCGGTAATATCAAGGCAGTAGGCCACCATCGACCCGGCGCCCGACCCTCGCCCCGGACCCACCGGGATATCTTGTCCTTTGGCAAATCCAATAAAATCAGACACAATGAGAAAGTAATCTACAAATCCCATCTTTCGAATCATGTCCATTTCCGACTTCAGTCGGTCCTGGTACCCCTGGGGCGAATCGGGATAGCGCCGGGAAAATCCCTCCTGACATAGGTGCTCAAAGTAGGCGTCCCCATCTGTCCAGCCTGCGGGCAGCTGGAAAAGGGGCAGGTGATATTTGCCAAACTCAAATTCCACATTACACAGCTGCGCAATTCTGGCGGTATTTTCAATCGCCTCTGGGTGGTCAGGAAAGAGGGCGGCCATCTCCTCCTCCGATTTGACATAAAACTCCTGCGTCTCAAACCGCATTCGGTTGGGATCGTCCAAGGTCTTACTGGTCTGTATACACATCAGAATGTCCTGAATTTCTGCGTCCTCACGGCGCAGATAGTGGGCGTCATTGGTAACAATCAGGGGAATGCCGGTCTCCTCACTGAGGCGAATAAGGCCGGCATTCACCTGCTTTTGGGCCGCAATACCATGGTCTTGGAGTTCCAGATAGTAGCCGTCCTCTCCAAAGAGGGCGCGCATCTCCAAGGCCACCTCCTTCGCCTTGTCATACTCCTTTGCCAGCAGCAGCCTTGGGACCTCCCCCCCCAGACAGGCAGAACAGGCAATCAGCCCCCCGCAGTACTCCCGCAGCAATTCCATATCAATGCGGGGCTTGATGTAGAACCCCTCTAGATATGCCTGGGATACCAGGTAGGACAGGTTGCGGTAGCCCTCCTCATTCCGGCACAGCAGCACCAGGTGGCGAGAGGACCCATCCAACTCGTGGACCTTCTGAAACCTGGTCCGGCCCCGGGGGGCCACATAGACTTCACAGCCAATGATGGGCTTCACCCCTGCAGCCTTACAGGCCCGATAGAAATCGACCGCTCCGTACATGCAGCCATGGTCTGTGATGGCCACGGCCTCCTGACCCAGGTCCTTCACCCGCTCCACCAACTTCTTGATCCGGCAGGCCCCATCCAGCAGGGAAAATTCTGTATGTAAGTGTAAGTGGACAAAGGACATGGCTGGCCCCTCCTCTTTCTCTATATGTCCCTCTGCGGGGTAAATTCTCCTGATGACACAGGGATCGTTTTCTCTATCCAAGTCCAATCTGCGCGCTGACCATTCCCGCTTCATCCCCCTGAACCATCCGAACCAGTGTGAACTGGAACTGGCCTCTGCCGCTGGTCACGATGTACTCTGTGGTATATTGCGTCATACCGCCGCTGGACTCCATGGCCCACCTGGTACGTCTCATCTGAAATGTCTCTCCGCCGCCCTGTGAGGTCCACACCTGGCACATGCTCTCAAAGCCCTGGGCAAACGACTCCTGGGATATGACGCCCGGGAATGTCAGTGCGTAAGCTCGGTCTGTGTCCTGGTCGATCATAGCTTGTATCACCTGCTCAGCCATAGCCGGAGACTCCTTATCCCCGGCGATCATGGCAAACAGCACGCCAAAAAGCACCGCAAACAGGACGGCAACGCTTCCCAGGATGATCAAAACAACCTTCCACGGCTTCCGCTTTTTCCGGTATTCCAGCTGATTGATCCGCGCTTGCATCTCTTCTACTTGACGCTCCATCTCCTGGAACCTTTGGTCCTTTTCTTCCATATCTTACGCTTCTCCTATCCCGCCATCTCTGTTCAGGCCTGCGCCGCCTGAAAAAGCGTCTCCCCCGCCAGACGATACACCGTCCACCCGTCCATAGGGACAGCGTGCATCCCCTTGGTATAAAAGTCAATAGAGGGCTGATTCCAGTCCAGGCAAGACCACTCCAGACGGCCGCAGCCCCGCTCCACTGTAATACGAGACAACTCTTTCAACAGCGCCCTACCATAGCTGCGGCCCCGTTCCTCCGGCAGAACAAACAAGTCCTCCAAATAAATCCCCGCCCGCCCCAGGAAGGTGGAGAAATTATGAAAAAACAGGGCAAAGCCCACCGCTCGCTCCTCAACCATCGCGAAGATCACCTCCGCTCTGCGCTTTTCAAAAAGCCACTCCCGCAGCAGCTCCGGCGTGGCCACCACCTGGTCGGACATGTGCTCGTAGTCCGCCAGGGCGCGGATAAAGGTTAAAACCAACCCTTCGTCGCCAGGGACGGCAGAGCGAAAGGTGCAGTTTGTCATGATTTCTCCTCCTCTATGTCAGCCTGTAGAGGCGGCCTATGGCCGCCTAATTTTTATATCGCATATTTTCCCCAAAAACCACGGTCTACCCATTTCTCAATGCGGGCAATCACCTCAGTTTTTGATCTGGTCTCCATCGTCTCCAGCGGTCTGTCCCATCCGCCCCCCTTAACCAGAAGCAGGAGATAGCGCCCCTCCGGGCTGTAACTAGGATACCAGCCCAGGTCAATGGTCAAACCGGTCCTCCCATGGGACAACTGGAGTAGATCCTCGTGAAGCTCAAAAGAACCCTCTGGCCCATGGATGGTTATATCATACTCTGTAAAATTGTTCCACTGAACCGTCCAGCCGGATTGGAGCCTCAGCGGCTGTAATTCGTAGGTCATAACTCACCCTCTCCCCAACTCCACCAGCTTCCTCAACCGATGGTTGAGGGCTGACTTGGTGATGGGCGGGTCACACCGCTCAGCCAGCTGAGTCAGGGTATCCTCTGGGTGGGCCAGTCGCAGAGCGGCCACCTCCTGGAGCTTGTCCGGCAGGGTAGCCAAGGCGCCCTCAGCCTCCAAGCGGCGAATGGCCTCTACCTGGGACATGGCGGCCTCCACAGCTTTGTCCAGGTTGGCGGCGTCGCAGTTTACCCGGCGGTTGACCTTGCCCCGCAGGTCCCGCTCTAGTTTGGCATTCATCACCTCCATGGCGGCGACGGGCGCACCGATACAGGTGAGAAAATCCTCAATTTTGTCGCTCTGTTTAAAATAAATCACTGCATTTCCCTTGCGCTGGGCAGACTTTGGCTCCTGGTCCAGCTCCCGCATGAGGGCCAGCACCTCCCGGTTCACACTGTGGTGGGAAGTAGTCAGCTCCAAGTGGTAGCCCTTTCGCGGATCGGTAACCGATCCTCCCGCCAAAAAGGCCCCCCGAAGGAAGGCGGCACGGCAGCAGTTCTCCTCTACCACAGCAAAATTGAGATGGAGCGCCAAGGACTTGAGATCCCTGCCGAAAGCCTGGTGGATGGTTGCCAATTTATCTGGGTTGGATACCACAAAGATCTGTTTTCCTTCCCCCTGGGGCAATCGGTCAAAGGTGAGTTTAAATGCCTTCCTAAATAGGGCAGGCAGCCGCTGGGCAAAGGCGCTGTTCTCCGTGACAATCCGGGCCTGAGCGGCACTGAAGGTGTTGCAGTACAACAACACGCCGTACGCCTCCGCCTGGGCACAGCATCTGCGGTTCAGGGGAACACGGCAAAGCTCGGTTTTCACTTCCACCGAAAAGGACATAGTCACTCCTCCAAAATGTACCGCCGCTCCCCCCGAAAAATGCGTACCGCCCGGCCACGGTAGATCTCCAGAACGGCCTGGGCCAGTCGGTCCGGATCATGGCGGGCATAGTCCCCATTTTCTGAGGCCACCGGCCGTTCTACCAGTTCCAGCCCCAGTTTGGCAATGCGCTCCCGGTCCACACGCAGAGGAGCGGCGTCCTCCTCCCGGTACTTCTCCAGCAGCCCCGGGCGCACCGGGGCAGAATTGGCAAGACACAGATCCAGCAGACCTGGGGCTCCATGGACCAGCAGGGCCTCCAGATGATCGGCCGCAGTGTAGCCCTCTGTCTCCCCATCCTGAGTCATGATGTTGCAGATATAAATTTTGGGGGCATCTGATTGGGCAATTGCCCGGGCCACCCCCTCCACCAACAAGTTTGGAATCACGCTGGTGTACAGGCTCCCCGGACCCAGCAAAATCAAATCCGCCTCTCCAATGGCCTCCAGGGCGGCATGGGTGGCCCTGGGATGCTCAGGGATAAGAGACACGTGGTGGATGCGGCAGTCCTGCGTCTTTTTAAAGGCGGCAATTTGCGACTCGCCCACCACCCGGGCTCCGTTTTCAAAGACAGCCTCCAACTGTACATCGGCGCTGGTCACCGGGATCACCTGACCGGTGATGGCCAGAACATGGCTCATCTCAGTGACCGCCTCCTCAAAGGAACCGGTCACCCCGTTGAGGGCGGCCAGAATCAGGTTACCAAAAGACTGTCCCGCCAAGGAACCCTCGGTAAATCGGTAGGTTAGCAACTTCTCCATAATAGGCTCTGTGTTGGCCAAGGCCTCCATACAATGGCGGATGTCCCCTGGTGGGGGCATCCCCAAGTCCTGGCGCAACATGCCGGAGCCACCCCCGTCGTCGGCCACAGTGACAACAGCAGTGAGATTTTGGGTGTACTTTTTCAGCCCCCGCAGCATGGTGGACAGCCCCGTCCCGCCGCCGACGGCGACAATTCTGGGGCCTCGCTCCCACTGCTGAAGGGTGGGATAAGGTTCAGACATCAGTGTCCCTCTCTTCCGGCTCCGGCCAGTCCAGGCGGTGGGCCTCTAACACGTCCAGACAAAACTGCCACACCGCTTCCAGATTGTCGCCCATCCACTCATAAATGCCTTGGATTGTGGAGTCCATTCCCTGGCGGTATTGGGCCGCAATCTCCAGATAGCCGTGCTCCTCCAAAAAATCCGCCGTCTTCACCTGGAGCTCGCGGGGGGATTCGCCGTAAAAGTTCTCATAGTAGCCGCCAGCCCCCTCGTAAAAGGTCTGGTACTGCCAACTCAGAACTTGGTAGAGGGCCTCCAGCCAGTCGGGCCGGTTTTTGGAGTGCCAGACGCAGATGTATTCAATCAAGTCACTCAGGGCGCCGCCGTCCGGGTCGCATGGGTCGTCTGTGCCCCCGTAGGTGTCGGCCACCGCTCCCTTGGCTTTCAAACGGTCGATGCTCTTGTACAGCTGGTCAAGCTCCATATCCATTCAGCTCCAATCCTTCTCCAGCCGCTCCCGCAGCTTGGGGTTGATCTCGCCGGCCTTCAATCGCTCCAGGGCCTGGACGGCCTCCTCTGGCAGCGACCAGCCCGCCTCCCGCCAGCTGTCCAGCACATTCAGCGCCATATTCCGGTTATTGATCACCGGAGCCTCCAGGGCGGTGAGCACCAGTCCCAGCCCCCGGCCCGGGAAGGGCTGCAAAAACTGCACTGTATAGCTCAGCCAGTTGTAACGCAGCTCCTCTGAAGGGGCAAAACTCCAGTCCTTGGGCCCGACCGCCAGAGCACGGGGCAGGTTTTTCTCACAGATGGCCAAGGTTCGGTCCACCCAGGGCTCCTGTTCTGGGTTCAAAAGCAGGTTCAGCGCACCGTAATTTTTGGCAAAGTCCCGCTCCAGCGCCTGCAACAGCTTCTCCTGCCACTCCAGGCCCAAGGCCGCAGCCAGAAAAAAGCCCTCTCCCCGCTCCAGCGCCTGTTCCACTGCCCTCCTGCTGGACTCCGAGGCAAACAGCTCTTCAGCCCGTCCACGGACTTGGGGCAGGTTCAGCTCATCCTCCGCAGCGGCGTTAGCAATCTCCCGGACCGTTTTCAGATCCTCCAGCGACGGCTCCGCCCGCTCCACCTGGGCCAAATAGGCCAGCAGCAGTTCCTGCTGGTCCCCCATCATAGAAATATTATGACATGGGCCCTCGTCCAGCAGCCCCTGGATCAGCCAGCCGGCGGCGGTCAGCCGCTCTCGGGAGAGAGTCTCCTTTTCCAGTCGCTGCCGCAGATTCCCCTTCTGTGCGCAGGCCAGGGCGGTGTAGGCGGACAGGACATTGTTGTCCCAGCCCTCGTCCAGCAACCAGGTTTCCATCTCCTGGGTGGTGGGCTCCAGCTCCCGGACGGCGTGAACCCGCCCCCACCCCTTCACCTTTTGGGCCATATGGAACAGCTCCTCGCCGCTGTTTTCCCAGTGCTTGGCGATCCAGACACAGTACAAGGTGAGCTCGTCGGACAGGGCCAGGGTGCGGACGGTCTGCCGCCACTGCCCCTGCGAGGCAGCCAACAGCTCCAGCACCGACAGGGCATACTTCACCGCCCCTAGGCTGGCGCTGTGGAGCAATACCGCGTTGGCGAAGCCGAATAGCCGGCTGGCATCCAACTCTTCTCTGTGATCGACAATCCATTCCTGTAGGCCGTCGATACAGCCCAGCATCGCCTCACGCTCCCCAAAGCAGGCGGACAGTTGGGACTCTGCCATCTCATAGTCCGCCCCCTCGGCGGCCAGCCGGGTGACACGCTCCAACTTCTCCAGCAGCTCCTTATCCCCGCCTCCACCGAAGTGGTAAAAGGCGATACCGTCTTGGGCACCCTCTGCAAAACGCAGAGCTTGAGGGTCGTCTGGCCTTTTCTGGACGGAGAAGTCCTTGGGGAGTGTCCCGTTGGGCTGGATGGCAGAATGGATCTGCTCATAGATCGATGCCATAATACTTCCTCCTCAGTTCCGGCCCAAGTCCCGGTGGCTCTCCACTGCCGGCCAACCTTGGGCCTTGATTTTTTCCGCCAGGGCGTGGGCAATGGCCACAGAGCGGTGGTGCCCGCCGGTACAGCCTATGGAGATGACCAGGGAGGTCTTGCCCTCCTCCTCATACCTGGGTAACAGCCAGCCCACCAGCTCCCACAGCCGTTTTAAAAACTCCTCCGCCTGTCCATTTTGGAAGACATAGTCCCGCACTCCGGCGTCCAATCCAGTGAGTGGGCGCAGCTCTGTCACATAAAAGGGATTGGGCAGAAATCTGGCGTCGAAGATTAAATCGGCCTCCATTGGAACCCCATGCTTAAAACCAAAGGAGGTTACCCGGACCTCCATCCGCCCCTCAGAGGTTCCTGCCCGGCCGAACATCTGCCGCAACACCCCTTTCAGCTTGGCGGTGGACAGGTTACTGGTGTCCACAATCTTGTCCGCCCGATCCCGCAGAGGCGCCAGCATCCTACGCTCCAGAGCAATGGCCTCCTCCAGGCTGTCTGTCTCTTCCGCTAAGGGATGGGAGCGCCGTGTCTCTTTATATCGTTTAATAATTGTCTCACTGACAGCATCCATAAATAAAATGCGATAAGGACACTTCATCGCCTCCAGGGCGTCCAGGGCATGGAACAATCCATCGAAGTTGGTGCCCGCCCGCACATCGGTGACCAGAGCCACCCGGTCGTATTCTCCCGACCCCGCCATGCCCAGCTCGGCAAACTTGGGGATCAGGGGCGCAGGCAGGTTATCCACACAGAAATAGTCCATATCCTCCATGAAGGAGACCGCCTTGCTCTTTCCCGCCCCGGATAGACCGGAAATAATGACAAATTCCATCTCTCTCACTCTCTTTCGCAGAACATTTTCTGGAGTCAGTCCCGCTCCTTCTCCACCAGGGGGATCAGCACGGCCAGAATAGTCTCCCCCAGCTCTCTCGGGCCGACTCCCTCCTGGAGCACCGCGCAGGGCTCCGGCTCCGGGACAAAGCCCCGCTCGGAGCGGCCGTCCCACCGGGTAATGGACAGCTCCGATCCTCTCAGTTCCACATCAATCGAAGAGGAAGCCGCCTGAAAGGCCTTCCAGCTACGAATGCCGGGCTGGAACCAGTAGCCCTTGGCCTCCGGGTCATACTGGATGCGCCCCGCTTTCAGCTCGTCCAGCAGCTCCAGCACCGCCGCGCCCAGTTCCTCCGTCTGGGGCGGCCAGGGCAGCTTTCGGGCCTCGTGGGACGCGCATTTGATGCCCACAGTGGGCACCAGCAGGGTGGTTTTCTCCCGGACGGCGTAAATGCTCACCGGATATCGCTCACTCAGCTTCATCCCAGCAACTTGACCTCCATCTCCAGCTCCACGCCGGTCTGGGCCAGGACCCGCTCCTTCACTTGTTCCACCAGCGCCAGGACATCCCCGCAGGTGGCGCCCCCCCGGTTGACCACAAAGCCGGCGTGCTTCTCCGACACCTGGGCCCCGCCCACGGTGAGGCCCTTCAGGCCGCACTGGTCAATGAGGGCGGCGGCAAAGTGTCCCGGAGGGCGCTTGAACATGGACCCGGCGCTGGGGTACTCCAAGGGCTGCTTCTCCCTCCGTCTGGCGGACAGCCCCTCCATACGGGCCCTGATGGCGGCGGGGTCGTCCTGGTCCAGCTCGAAACTCGCTCCCAGAATCAGGTAATCCCCGCCGGAGAAAATACTCTTCCGATAGCCGAAATCGCACTCCTCAGCTTCAAAAAACCGCTCTCCTCCACTCCGGTCCAGCGCGCGGACCAGGGAGGCCTTTTGGGCGATCTCCCCGCCGTAGGCCCCGGCGTTCATGGTGACAGCCCCCCCCAGGCTCCCCGGGATGCCGCCGGCAAACTCCAGACCGGCGAGGCCCGCCTCCAGCGCCCGGCCGGCTATGCGGGACAGAAGTACCGCCCCTCCCGCCTCCAGCGTCGCCTTTCCCTCCCGGACGGCAGAGGTGTGAATCTCCTCAAACTCCCCCGCCAGCTTGACGATAAAGCTGGGATAGCCGCTGTCAGCTACTAACAGATTGGAACCGTTCCCCAGAAAAAAGGGTTTAATATCCAGCTCTTGGGCAGTTTTGAGTGCCGTCTTTGCCTCTTGCACTGTTTTCGGCAGCGCCATCAGCGCCACCGGCCCGCCGATGCGAAAGGTCGTGTGGCCCGCCATAGGTTCATTTGTCTGCAACACCAGATCCGGGCTGCGCTCTGTCAGCAGTCTTTTCAATTCCTCCAGTTGCTCCATAGGCCCTCCATAGATCAATTCAAGTACTTCACATGATTATAGCAAATTTATGTAGAAAATAGAATAGGAAAAAAAGAAAAAACTGCCGTATGCGATCAACTGCGGCAGTTCTTTCTAAATATAAGGTTTTACACCAGATTGCACAGCAGGGCCGCGCCCACCACACCGGCATCATTGCCCAGAGACGCCTTTTCAATGCGGGTGTGGTTCGTCTTGTCAAAGCTGCCCCGGTTGACCAAATCCCGCAGGGGATCCAAAAGCAGATCGTCCTCGGCATTGCTCACGCCGCCGCCCAGACAGATGATCTCAGGCTGGAGAATATTCACCAGGTTAATCATGCCGATAGACAGCCCCTGGAGGTAGTTGGACAAGACCCGTTTGGCCGCCTCATCCCCCATCCGAGCCCCTTGAAAGGGGGTGCGCCCCTGAACCTTGGCCGGTTCACCGTCCACCAGCTCCCACAGTTTACTGCTCCGGTCCCGCTCCATCTCCAGTTGAGTCAGTTGGATCAGGGCCGTAGCGGAGCCATACCGCTCCCAACAGCCCCGGCCGCCGCAGCCGCACAGGATGCCGTTGGGCTGGATGATCATGTGGCCAATCTCCATGCCGGAGTTGGCAAAGCCAGTGAACAGCTTCCCCCCCACAATCAGGCCGCCGCCGATGCCCGTGCCCAGGGTGACCATCACCGCCGGGTCACACCCCTTGGCCGCGCCCGCCCAGTACTCGCCCACAGCGGCACAGTTGGCGTCGTTGCCCAAAAAAACAGGCACATCCCACTCCTGCTGAAACAGTTCCCGCAGGGGAACGTTCTTGTCATGAAAGGGCATATTAGGATTTTGGACAAAGAGGCCAGAAGCATTATCCACCACCCCTGGCAGGCCGATCCCCACCGCCTCAATCTGCTCAAAGCCGATGCTACCCACCTCACACAGCTGTCGCGACAGCCGGACCAGCTCTGAGCTGAACTGCCGCGCCGTCATATCCTTAGCCACTGGACTGCTCACTTTATTGAGGATGTGTCCGCTCTCATCCACCAGGCCGGCCACCAAATTGGTACCGCCCACATCAATTCCAATATAATACATTACGCTTCTCCTCCCTCTAACTGTTCCTGGAACAATTTGTCCATCCGGTCCGTCAGTTCCTGCGCCGCGTTGTGGCCCATCTTCCGGTTGCGGTTGTTCATAGCCGCCACCTCCACAATGCTGGCCAAATTACGGCCCGGTTTGACTGGAATGGTAGTGGCAGGCACTTTCACACTCAAAATCTCTGTAAAATGTGATTCCAGTCCGAAACGGTCATACACCGCCTTGTCATCCCAGGGTTCCAGGTTGATGACTAGATCAATCTCCTGGGAGAGTTTGATGGCTCCCATCCCCAGCAGGCGGCTGATGTCGATCACACCGATTCCCCGCAGTTCCATATACCCCCGGATCAGGGCGGGGGCGGTGGCCATCAGGGTATGGTGACTGGTCTCTTTAATCTCCACTGCATCATCCGCTACCAGACGGTGCCCCCGCTTCAGCAGTTCAATTGCCACCTCGCTCTTCCCTACGCCCGACTCTCCCTGCAGCAAAACCCCCTCCCCATAGACCTCCAGCATGACGCCAGAGCGGGTAATCTGCGGGGCCAGATGGTTGTACAGACTGCTGATCAAGGCGCTCATAAAGACCGAAGTCTGCTGGGTGCTGCGCAGTACCGTCCGCCTGTGCTTGTCCGCCATCTCCAGACACTCAGGGAATGCCTCCAACCCCCGGGTGAGGATCAGCGCGGGCACCGGATAGGCCAGCAGTTGATCAAAGCTCTTCCGCCGCTGCTCTGGAGTGAGACCGCTGAGATAGGTGTGCTCCGTCAGGCCGATCAACAACAGCCGCTTGGTGTCAAAGTGCTCAAAAAATCCGGTGAGGGGCAGTCCGGGACGGTTGATGTCCAGTGCCCGTAGGGGCACATTTTCATAATCAGGACCAGTCCGCAGAATCTCCAAATCAAACTCATGAATAATTTCGCCCAATTTCACACTGCTGATACTTTCTGACAATGCGATACACCTCGCTTCCATAATGTACCTAATAGTATAGACCAAAACCGCCCTTCTGGCAAGAAAAAGGATGTCTTTCTTCCTCCCAATCCAAAAGGATTCTTCCTGTCCATCAAAATTTCAAAAAAGAAGGGATTTGAAAAAAATGCTTGCATTTCCGAGAAATTTCTGTTATGATATCAACCGAGGCTTTTTTGAAGACTATTTCATAAATTCTCATAGATTTTCATAGCGAGGAGGTTAGCAACATGGCCAAATGCGAATTTTGCGATAAGGGTGTGACCTTCGGCATCAAGGTTTCCCACTCCCACCGCCGCTCCAACCGCACCTGGAAACCCAACGTGAAGCGGGTCAAGGCGATCGTGAATGGTACCCCCACTCACGTCTACGTCTGCACCAGATGCCTCCGTTCCGGTAAGGTCACCCGCGCTGTGTAATGGAATATGGCTCGTAAAAAATCTCCCGTGCTTGGCACGAGAGATTTTTTTATTATTTTACATGAAGAATGTTCCCCCTCAGTTAAGAGGAATTCCTTTCCTGAAAGGCCTCCCATTCACCAATTACAGTGGGATTTGAATGGGGAAGCCGGACAGTCAGTCCAGCTTCCTTTCCGTCCCGGGCCTAAACTACACAGAGAGAAACCATTGCGCTTTTATGCAGATAGCGCCCGGTAACAAGATTGTCAGCCATCCTTCCAGCCGGGTGGGCACCTTGTCTATCGGAACATACCGCACACCCGCTCTACGGCGGTCTTGGTGGCCTCCGCACCGCCGAAAGCGGTTAGGCGCACATATCCCTCCCCGCTGGGGCCAAAGCCGGCGCCGGGGGTGGTGGCCACATTCGCCCGGTCCAACACCTGGTCAAAGAAGTCCCAGGAGCCCACCCCATCTGGTGTTTTAAGCCAGATGTAGGGGGCATCCACCCCACCGAAACAGGTCAGCCCCGCTTTCGTGAGCCCCTCCCGGATCACCCGGGCATTCTCCCGGTAGTAGTCAATATTGGCCATAATTTGGGCCCTGCCCTCGGATGTATAGATGGCCGCAGCTCCCCGCTGGACCACATAGGGCACACCGTTGAATTTGGTACACTGGCGGCGGTTCCACAGGGTGTTCAGCTTCACCCCCCCCCGCTCCAGTTCCATGGGGACCACCGTGTAGGCGCAGCGATTGCCGGTGAAGCCGGCTGTTTTGGAGAAGGAGCGGAACTCGATGGCGCAGGTGCGGGCCCCCTCTATCTCAAAGATGGTGTGGGGTACATTCTCACTGGTGATAAACGCCTCATAGGCAGAGTCATAGAGGATCACCGCGCCGCTGGCATTGGCGTAGTCCACCCATGCTTTCAGCTTTTCCCGGCTGATCACAGCCCCAGTAGGGTTATTCGGGGAACAGAGATAAATAATATCCACATGTCCTTTTGGGGGATCGGGGGAAAAACCATTCTCTTCCACACAGGGCATGTAGACCAGCCGGTTCCACCGCCCCAGCTCCTCCTGGTACTCCCCTGCCCGACCGGCCATAGCATTCGTGTCTACATAGACAGGGTACACCGGATCGCAGACCGCCACCACATTTTCCACACCGAAGATATCGCCGATGTTGCCACAATCGCTCTTAGCACCGTCAGACACGAAAATCTCCCCAGGTTGGATGTTCACACCCCGGGCGGCGTAGTCCCCCTGGGCAATGGCCTCCCGGAGGAACTCATAGCCCTGCTCAGGGCCATAGCCACGAAAGCTCTCCGCTGTGCCCATCTCATCCACCGCGCTGTGCATAGCAGTAATCACGGCGGGGACCAAGGGACGGGTCACATCGCCGATGGACAGTTTAATGATTTCGGCCCCGGGATGGGTCTCACCATACACCCGGATACGCCGGGCCACCTCGGAAAACAGGTAGCTGCCGGGCAGCTTCAGAAAGTTTTCATTCACTTTTACCATGGAGGATCAGCTCCTTCGGAAGAAATTGAAAAGGAAGGCACACCTTACGGTGTGCCTTCCTGGTACGGGCGAAGGGATTCGAACCCCCGACCTACTGGTTCGTAGCCAGTCACTCTATCCAACTGAGCTACGCCCGCATACCGTAAAGAGGTTTTCCTCTTGACAGCTTGATCATTATAGCATGGCTCTTTTTAAAATGCAAGAGGATTTTTCCATTTTTTAAAGTTTTTTTATGGAGCGCCCTTTATAGATGCTCCAACAGGACAATCTCCTTTTCTCTTGCAAAAGGCCACTCACCTGGAAAGAATATAAAAACCGGCACGCCCCCTAAAGGGCGCGCCGGTCTGTACATAGAACAGTTGGTCTTCAGAGCTTAGCCACCAAACACCTTGATCATGAAACCGGCCGCGCAGGCGGAACCGATTACGCCGGCCACATTGGGGCCCATGGCGTGCATGAGCAGGAAGTTGGAGGGATTCTCCTTCTGGCCCACGTTCTGAGCCACACGGGCGGCCATGGGCACGGCGGACACGCCGGCGGAGCCGATCAGCGGATTGACCTTGCCCTTGGTGAGGATATACATCACGTCGCCCAGGATCAGGCCGCCAGCAGTGGACAGCAGGAAGGCGGTCAGGCCCAGCGCAATAATAGACAGGGTCTGGAAGGTCAGGAAGCTGGAAGCGGTGGCCTTGAAGCCCACGGACAGGCCCAGGGGGATGGTGACGATGTTGATGAGGGCGTTCTGAGCGGTGTCGCTCAAACGCTCAGTGACGCCGCACTCACGGAACAGGTTGCCCAGCATGAGCATACCAATCAGGGGGGCGGTGTCGGGGATAAGCAGCACCACGAAGATGGTCACAGCGATGGGGAAGATGATCTTCTCGGTCTGAGACACCTTGCGCAGCTGGCTCATCTTGACCTGGCGGGCCTCCTTGGTGGTCAGCAGCTTCATCAGAGGCGGCTGAATCATGGGGATCAGCGCCATGTAGGAGTAGGCCGCGATGGCAATGGCGGGTAAGAGCTCCACCGCCAGTTTTGAAGCCGTCAGGATGGCGGTGGGGCCGTCGGCGCCGCCGATGACGCCGATTGCGGCGGCCTCAGCGGGCTTAAAGCCCAGAACCAGAGCCATCAGGAAGGCGGCAAAGATACCCAGCTGAGCGGCAGCGCCCAGCAGCAGAGAGGTGGGGTTAGCCAGCAGGGGGCCGAAGTCGGTCATCGCGCCAATCCCCATAAAGATGATCGACGGATAGATGGCGTATTGAACACCCTGATAGAGCACCCACATAAAGCCCACGGTGCCGCTATGGGTGGCGGCGTCGTACACCGGCTCGTTAAACAGTCCGGTGATGGGCAGGTTGGCCAGCAGCATACCGAATGCAATGGGAACCAGCAGCAGGGGCTCGAACCCCTTGCCAATCCCCATGTACAGCAGCACACAGGCGATAATCAGCATAAGAGCGGTCTTCCAGTCCAGAGCGGCAAAGCCGGAACCGGACGCAATGGCAGTGATTACTCGAGTGAAAAATTCCATACTCTACCCCTCCTCTCAACCGATGGTGACCAGAAGGTCATCGGTGTTTACGGCGGTGCCCACAGAGGCGGCCACAGCCTTGACAGTACCGGCCACAGGGGCAGATACCTCGATCTCCATCTTCATGGCCTCCAGGACCACGAGGACATCGCCAGCGTTGACGGACTGGCCCACGGAGCACTCCACCTTAAAGATGTTGCCCGGCATGGGACTCTTCACAGCGGTCTCACCCGCAGCGGGGGCGGCGGCAGGAGCCGCAACGGGCGCGGGTGCCGGAGTGGGCGCAGGCGCCGGGGCGGGAGCCACAGGCGCAGCTGCGGGGGCAGCCGGAGCGGGGGCAATGTTGGTAATCTGGAAGGATCCCATGGGCATACCGGACTCCTCAGCCACGGCAGCCATCATCACAGCCACCAGCTCGCTTTCATCTACAGCAGGAGCGGCGGGGGCCGCAGCCGGTTTCGGCGCAGGGGCAGCCTTCTTGGCGGGGGCAGGAGCGGGCTTGCGCTTGGCGTCGATCTGCTGTACCACCCAGGAGATGATATAGATCACCACCATGAGCATGGCCAGCATCATAAACACCACCAACAGACCACAAACGGCCGTCAGCAGGGCCTCGGGTATGGTCAGCGGTTCAAAGGGGTGCAGGATATACTTATTAGGATCAGTACTTGGCATAGTTGAAATTCCCCCTTATCAGCCCAGGGTAACCAGCAGGTCATCGGTGTTGACAGCGGTTCCGGCGGAGGCGGCCACAGCCTTGACGGTCCCGGCCACAGGAGCGGAGATCGGAAGAGCACACGT
>CAPGBJ010000004.1 GCA_948616425.1 uncultured Oscillospiraceae bacterium | reverse complement strand
GGATTTTTCTGCCAGACAAGCACAATTTTTCCCAGGAATACTGGATGTATTGCAAGAAAAATTGGGGCAGTATGGCGGAAAAAGACCTGCCTTTTGGGCCTATTGACATGTTTCAAACAAGCCCTGGTCTCCGGGTAGCACATTCGAATTTGGCGGATGTCATGTTACTGATTTTGGTGGCGGCCTGCCGCAGGGAGTCTATAATTTACTTGACATGGATGCTGTCCAGCCGACGGGAACACAGCCAGACAGCATCCATGTCTATCTGTTTCCAGCGGTTCTCCCGGGACAGAAGGTCCCGTCGCTGTCCTGCCATTTCAGCATCCCGTCCGGCATGTCATCACCGCTGCGGTCCCCCTCTTTTCTCAATCCATAGGCCCCTTCAAAGCGGGACAACGCATCGTCGTCCAGTTGAGACAAAACCTCCTCCGGGAACCTCAGCTCCAGCAGCGCGTCCCGGATAGGGAGAAGACCGACCGAGAAGCCCGTTTCCATGGGGAAAGAAAAATCAGTTTTTTTCCAAAAGGGGCTTGACTATGAGAAAAAAACTGTTATAATACATGATGCTGCTCCACTGACCAGGGCGGCAGTATCGTAGTTGCAGTAGTATCGAAGTGGTCATAACGAGCACGACTGGAAATCGTGTAGCCTGATAAGGGCTCGAGGGTTCGAATCCCTCCTACTGCGCCAACGCCGGAGCAAAGCGAACTTTGCTCCGGCGATTTTTTATCAAAATCTCCCCGATCAAATGTACAAAAACGTACAACTTTGTCGCAATCTCTCTTCACTGGTGGAAGGTTTTTCGCTCACCGATGGGCGTCAAGGTCCACGAAACGACCAAAGAACAGTACTGTCTCCACGCTGACGCACATAACCATGGACGCAGTAAGATTACCTCAAACTCGCCGTCCATATTTTTCTTTTGACTGATTTTTATCGCACTGCTGAGCTAAATTTTTATCAAAGTCGTTTGGCCGATTGCCGATGCTGACGACGATACTCCACAGGGCTGAGCCCTTCCACCCGGCGGAAGCACTGGGAGAAATAGCTTGGGGACGAAAAACCCAGCATCTGGGCAATGAGGGAGAGATTATGATCGGTCTCCCGCAAAAGGAAGCGGCTCTCCTCCACACGGCGGGAGATGAGATAGTTAATCGGGGAGGTACCAAACTCCTGGCGGAAGGCGTGGGCCAGATAATACTTGTTCACATGGGCCAGTTGAGCCAACTGGTCCAGCTTCAGGTTTTCTTTAAAGTGGTTATCAATATACCGGCGGACCAAGGCGCACTCCCGGCTGGCCCTGGGGTCAGACGACTCCGAGCCCAGGCAGAGACTCCCCTGACGGCTCAGACGGACCAGCACCACTTCCAACAGGTGGCGGCAGACCTCCTCATGGCTGGGCAGAGCCTCTTGCGCCTCCTGGAGCATCAGTTCTAAACAGCTCATCAGTTCCCGCCAACCGATGTGCAAATGGAGCATGATGTAGCCGTCCGCGCCCCCCATGGCCTCCAGGCCCTCCACACCCAGCACAATATACTCCAAGGGGCTGTCCAGCTGGCTCAGCTCCGTATGGAGCACATTGGCATTCACTACAATTAGGTCATGGATGGCCACAGGGAATTCCTCATGCTGCGTCCGAAATCGGCCATGGCCGTCTGTGATAAAAAACAGCTCGGCGCAGCCGTGGGTATGGAGGTTGGAGTTCCACTCAGCCGAATACTGCGTTTTTGAAATATAGCTCAGCCGCGGGGCCCCGCGGCTGGACGGCGGCTCTGCCGCCGTCCGGGAAAAGCTGTACTGGTAACTGCTCATCCGTCTCCCCCCACACTGCGCAATTTTACGAAAATTGAATGTCTTCCAAATCTCTTTTCCATTATAAACCTTTTTCCGCCGTTGTGCAACTTCTTAAATTTCTTCCGATAATATCTCCATATTTTTAGTGGTATTCCCAGATACAGTCAAAAGAAAATGGCGTCCCTCTCCAATACCTCCAAAGGGTTCAACACATCTCCCCATAAATTATACAAAGTGTAAAGGAGCAATATCTATAAAGACTTTCGCAAGAACAGGGCTGTTTCCCCAGCCACGAGACATATATACTATGTTCATAAGGCCAAAAACTGGCCGAATATACGTACCTAAATATTTGAGGAGGTTAGAAACGATGAAAAAGATTCTCAGCTTGCTCCTTGCATCGGCAATGTCCCTGTCCCTGCTGGCCGGCTGCGGCGGCGCCCCCGCCCCCGCCAAGTCCAACAATCCCCCTGCTGGCGGCTCCAGCACCAGCCAGGGCGACGCCAGCACCCCTCAGACCCCTGCCGGCCCCATCAAGCTGGCCGCCCTGTCCTCCGGCTATGAGACCACCTACCCCGGCATGTGGAAAGAGGTCTGCGACGCCTTCACCGCCGAGACCGGCATCGAGGTGGAACTGACCCTGGAGAAGAACCTGGAAGATGTGATTGGCCCCTCCATGCAGGGCGGCGACTACCCCGACGTGGTACTGCTGGCCACCGGCCGCGAGAAGGGCCTGACCGAGCAGTTCATCAAGGACCGGCTCATGGCCGACATCAGCGACGTGCTGAGCATGACCATTCCCGGCGAGAGCGCCACCGTCTCCAGCAAGGTCATGTCCTCCATGGTGGGCACCAACGCCACCAACCCCTACGGCGACGGCAAGACCTACCTGGCCCCCATGTTCTACTCCCCCTGCGGCCTGTTCTACAACGCCGGCCTGTTCCAGGAGAAGGGCTGGGAGGTTCCCAAGACCTGGGACGAGATGTGGGAGCTGGGCGAGAAGGCCAAGGCCGAGGATATCTGGCTGTTCACCTACCCCACCACCGGCTACTTTGACGCTTTCCTGTACGCCCTGATGTACTCCGTGGGCGGCCCCGACTTCTTCAACAAGGCCACCTCCTACGCCGAGGGCGTCTGGGACACCCCCGAGGGCCAGCAGTGCTTTGACATCATCGCCAAGCTGGCGGAGTACACCAACCCCGTCACCCCCGCCCAGGCCAACGAGACCGACTTCAGCCAGAACCAGCAGCTGATTCTGAGCAACAAGGCCCTGTTCTGCCCCAACGGCACCTGGCTGCCCGGCGAGATGGCCGAGGCTCCCCGTGAGGACGGCTTTGAGTGGGGCATGTGCGCCCTGCCCGCCGTCAAGGCTGGCGGCGCTGGCGCCAGCTACTCCTTCCTGGAGCAGATCTGGATCCCCTCCGGCGCCGCCAACATCGACGCCGCCAAGCAGTTCGTGGCTTTCGTGTACAGCGACAAGGCCGTCGACATCTTCCTCAAGGGCGGCGCGGTCCAGCCCGTCAACGGCATTGTCAGCAAGCTGGAGGGCGACAATGTGATGTTCTACTCCATCTATGACTCCGGCGCCAGCGCCGTGGTCGGCATCTTCTCCGCCTATGAGTCCGTGGCCGGCCTGGGCACCGTGCGCGAGGTCTTCCTCGATCCCGTCAACGCCCTGGTCAGCGGTCAGCTCACCAAGGACCAGTGGGTCAGCGACATCAAGGCCGCCAGCGACCAGATGCGGGCCAACCTGGTTGTAAAATAAAAAAATCGCATAGGCCGTAAGTGGGCGGCGGTGGGCAGCACCTGCTCACCGCCGCCCTGAATTTGAGAGAAAGGAGAGATTCTATGCGCAGCAAAGGCCGCAGCCGGTTTATCGCCCTGTGCGTGGCCCCGGCAGCCATTTTGTTCTTCCTCTTCATGGTCATGCCCACGGTGAACGTGTTCCGCATGTCCCTCTTCGAGCGGGGGGCCTACTCTCCCACCGAGACCTTTGTGGGGATGAGCAACTTCAAAATCCTGTTCAAGGACACAAAGTTCATCACCTCCATGCAGAACACCATCCTGCTCATCGTCACCGTGACCATCATCACCTTCTTCTTCGCCATCGTCTTTGCCGCCATCCTCACTCGGGAGAAGATCAAGGGACAGAACTTTTTCCGCATCGTCTTCTACATCCCCAACATCCTGTCCATTGTGGTCATCGCCGGCATCTTCTCCGCCATCTACAAGCCGGACACCACCGGCATGCTGAACAACATCTTCACCTTCTTCGCCGGGCGGAACATTGAAATCCTCTGGAAGACCCAGCCCATGGTGATTGTCAGCATCATCATCGCCATGGTTTGGCAGGCCATCGGCTACTATATGGTGATGTACATGGCCTCTATGTCCGCCGTCCCCGCCAGCCTGTATGAGAGCGCCGGACTGGACGGCGCGGGGCGGCTGACCCAGTTCTTCCAGCTCACCCTGCCCCTGATCTGGACCAACATCCGCACCACCCTCACCTTCTTCATCATCTCCACCATCAACATGGCCTTCCTGTTCGTCAAATCCATGGTGGCCCCCGGCATGTCCGACGTGGGCCTGAGCTTCATGTACGCCCAGAAGGACGCCGGGCTCTACGGCTATTCCATGGCCGCCGGCGTAGTGATTTTCCTGTTCTCCTTCCTGCTGTCCGCCCTGGTCAACAAGGTGACACAGCGGGAAGTGCTGGAAATGTAAGGGGGTGCCGGTATGATAAAAAAGAAATCCTCAGGCGACGCGCTGTACAAGGCCTTCATCTACGTGGTACTGGCCACTCTGGCTATCGTCATCATCGTGCCGGTGGCCTGGGTCTTCCTGGCCTCCATCAAGCAGAACAGCGAGTTCTACGGCAACCCCTGGGCCATGCCCGCCTCTTTCTACTGGCAGAACTTCTACGAGGCCTGGACCGCCGCCCAAATGGGCAGCTACATGCTCAACTCAGTGATTGTCACCGCACTGGCCCTGGGGCTGCTGCTGGTGGTGGCCCTGCCGGCGGCCTACTGCCTGTCCCGTTTCCGCTTCCGGGGGGGCAGGTTCCTGAACACCGCCTTCATGGCCGGGCTGTTTATCAATGTGAACTATATCGTGGTGCCCATCTTCCTGATGATGCGGGACTGGGACAGCTGGATGAACTACTTCTTCGGCAAGACCATCTTCCTGAACAACCTGTTCATGCTGGCCCTGGTCTACGCCGCCACCGCTCTGCCCTTCACCATCTACCTGCTGTCGGGCTACTTCGCAACCCTCCCCCACGACTTTGAGGAGGCCGCCTACATCGACGGTGCAGGCTACGGCCAGGCCATGATCCGGGTGATCTTCCCCATGGCCCAGCCCTCCATCATCACCATCGTCCTGTTCAACTTCCTGTCCTTCTGGAATGAGTACATCATCTCCATGACCCTGATGAGCAGCTCCACCGGCCAGAAAACCCTCCCAGTGGGCCTGCTGAACCTGATGCAGGCCTCCCAATCTAAGGCGGAGTTCGGCCGGATGTACGCCGGCCTGGTGCTGGTGATGCTGCCCACCCTGATCCTCTATATGTGTGTGCAGAAGAAGCTGACCCAGGGCATGACCGTGGGCGGACTGAAAGGATAAGGTGACGCCATGAAATTCTGGAAAGAACATACCAGCCTGCGGGTAACTCTGATTGCCCTGTTCTTCTTTGTGGGGCTGGGGCTGGTCATCTACGGCTGGACCCTGACGGGTAAACTGTCCGGCCTGGGTCTGATGATTGTGGGGGTAATTCTCCTGCTGGCCGCCCTGATGATCTACAATAAGCCCTTTGAGAGCGAAAAGCGCAAGCTGTGAGGGAGGAACACATGACCGATATACACAAGACGGGCCGGGTGACCATCCCCACCGATGTGGACGTGGTGCCCGAAACCCTGGAACTGCTGAAGCGATGGGGGGCGGACGCCATCCGGGACTGCGATGGCACCGATTATCCCGAGGAACTGAAGGGGGTAGACGCCAAGGTCTATTCCACCTACTACACCACCCGCAAGGACAACGCCTGGGCCAAGGCAAACCCAGACGAGGTCCAACAGTGCTATATTATGACCGGTTTCCACACCGCCAGCGGCGGGCCGCTGTCCATCCCTCTGATGCAGGGGGTCAGCGGTGAACTGATGGAAGTGAACACCCGAGACGAGATACACCGCTGGTGGGAGGTGGTGGACCGCACCACGGGAGAGCCTCTCTCTTCAGATGCCTGGCGGTATGAGGAGGGGTGCGTTATCATCGACGCCCCCCAGGCTTTCCACGACTACACCGTCAGCTTTCTGGCTTATCTCATCTGGGACCCGGTCCACATGTACAACGCCGTTACCAACGGCTGGAAGGACTTCGAGCACCAGATCACCTTTGACGTCCGCCAGCCCAAGACCCGGAAGTTTACCATGGAGCGGCTGCGCAGATTCATCGCGGACCACCCCTATGTGGATGTGATCCGATACACCACCTTCTTCCACCAATTCACTCTAGTCTTTGACGAGCTAAAGCGTGAAAAGTATGTGGACTGGTACGGCTACTCCGCCTCGGTCTCCCCCTACATCCTGGAGCAGTTCGAGAAGGAGGTGGGCTACAAGTTCCGCCCCGAGTACATCATCGACCAGGGGTATTACAACAACCAGTACCGGGTGCCCTCCAAGCAGTTCAAAGACTTCATGGCCTTCCAGCGCCGGGAGGTAGCCGCCCTGGCCCGGGAGATGGTGGACATCACCCACGAGCTGGGCAAGGAGGCCATGATGTTCCTGGGGGACCACTGGGTTGGCACCGAACCCTATTTGGAGGAGTTCAAGACCATCGGCCTGGACGCAGTGGTGGGCAGTGTGGGCAACGGCTCCACCCTGCGGCTGATCTCCGACATCCCCGGGGTAAAGTACACCGAGGGCCGTTTCCTGCCCTACTTCTTCCCCGACACCTTCCACAAGGGAGGCGACCCCGTCCGAGAGGCCAAGGAGAACTGGGTTACCGCCCGCCGGGCCATTCTGCGGAAACCGATTGATCGAATCGGCTACGGCGGCTACCTCAAGCTGGCCTGCCAGTTCCCGGAGTTTATCGACTATGTGGAGTGTGTGTGCCACGAGTTCCGGGAGCTCTATGACAACATCAAAGGGACCACCCCCTACTGCGTCAAAACCGTCGGCGTCCTCAACAGCTGGGGCCGCGCCCGGTCCTGGGGCTGCCACATGGTCCACCACGCCCTGTATCAAAAGCAGAACTACTCCTATGCTGGGGTGATCGAGGCCCTGTCCGGTGCCCCCTACGACGTGAAGTTTATCAGCTTTGACGATCTCAAGGCTGACCCCGGAATCCTGGACGGGGTGGATGTGCTCATCAACGTGGGAGACGGGGACACCGCCCACACTGGCGGGGCGATTTGGGAGGACCCGGCCATCTCCGCTGCGGTAAAGAAGTTCGTCTTTAACGGCGGCGGCTTCATCGGGGTAGGTGAGCCCACGGGTCACCAGTACCAGGGTCGCTATCTCCAGCTGGCCGGGGTACTGGGCGTGGAGAAGGAGACCGGATTCACCCTCAACTACGACAAGTACAACTGGGAGGAGCACCCCGAGCACTTCATCCTGGCCGACTGCACCGGAGCGGTGGACTTCGGCGAGGGCAAAAAGAGCATCTACGCCCTGCCGGGAACCCAGGTGCTGGTCCAGCGGGACCGGGAGGTGCAGCTAGCGGCCAACGACTTCGGCTCCGGACGGGCGGTATACCTCTCCGGCCTGCCCTACTCCTTTGAGAACAGCCGCCTGCTCCACCGGGCGGTACTCTGGTCCGCCCACAGCGAGGGGGAGCTGAACCTGTGGCTGTCCTCTAACTGCAATGTGGATGTCCACGCCTATGTGAAGAACGGAAAGTTCTGTGTGGTCAACAACACCTACCAGCCCCAGTCCACCACCGTCTACCGGGGGGACGGCTCCAGTTTCCCGCTGGACTTGGAGGCCAACGAGATCCGCTGGTATGAAATTTAAGTATGCCAGAACATCATAAAGACCGCCGGACATCTGACAGAGATGTCCGGCGGTTTTTCCCGCTCTGGTATGAACTACAAGACGGAGCTTTAGGTTCGTTCCGATCCCCTCGGCACTGTGCATAGTTCCATGTTTCAAACAGCGCCTAGACTACTCCCCGAATTTCAGAGATATTTGTGATGTGGTTATCCTCCAGGAATCGCTCCATGCCGTCGATGATGTCCAGGGCTATGGTGGGGTCCATAAAGTTAGCGGCGCCAATCTGGATGATTGAGGCCCCGGCCATGATGAATTCAATGGCGTCCTGCCAAGTGGTGATCCCCCCTATCCCCATCACAGGGACGGACACCGCATGGGCCACCTGGTGGACCATCCGCAGCGAGATAGGCTTGATGGCCGGGCCGGACAGACCGGCGTAGACGTTGTCAAAGACCGGTCTGCGTCTTTGAATATCAATAGCCATGGCCTGATAGGTGTTCGTGAGGGAAAGTCCGTCTGCCCCCTCCTCCTCGCAGGCCCGGGCCAGGGCGGTGATGTTCTCCGCGTTGGGAGAGAGCTTGACCACCAGTTTGTGTTTGCAGACGGCCCTTACCTTACGCACAATGTCCCGGGCGACCTCCGCCTGGAGGCCGAAACTCATACAGCCCGCCTTGGTGTTGGGACAGGAGATGTTCAGTTCCAGCAGATCTAAGGGGTGCTGGTTGAGTAAGGCCACCCCCTCCAAATAGTCCTCCTCACTGTGCCCCCCAAGGTTCACAATGTTTACCAGATCCAGGGCGTTCATCCGCTCCAGGTCGCATTCAATGAAATGCTGCACCCCAGGATTCTCCATGCCCACGCTGTTCATCACACCGCTGGCGGTCTCCCACACCCGGATACCGTCGTTGCCCAGGCAGGGGCGGAGGGTCAGCCCTTTGGAGCACAGACCGCCTAGCTTTTGAATGTCAAAGTACTCGTTGAACTCCCTTCCAAAGCCGCAGGTCCCCGAGGCCAGGGCCACCGGGTTTTTAAAGGTCACACCGGCGAAGACCGTCTCTAACCGCTTACTCATCCAAACACCTCCCAGCCTTCCATGACCGGACCGTCCTTGCAGGCCCGCTTGTTGCCGCTCTTGGTCTTGCAGGTACACACCAGACAGGCCCCTATGCCGCAGGCCATTCGGTTTTCCATGGACACATAGACCTTGGCGCCGGCCCCGGTATCCAAACACTTTTTGTAGAGCACCCGCATCATAATCTCGGGGCCACAAGTCATAATCACATCGTACTGGGTGGGATCAATGTCGTCGGTGACAAAGCCACCCACATTGACGCTCACCCTGTCCGCCATCTTCTCATACTCCTCTACCAGCATGGGCTGGCCGGAAAAGCCCAGGTAGATGTCCACCGTGCTGTCTGGGTGGGCCTTTTTTAGCTCCTTGGCCAACAGGTACAGCGGGGCAATGCCCACGCCGCCCCCCACCAGGGCAATTCTACCCTGCGCGTCGGGAAAGCCGTTTCCGTGGGGGCCGTCCAGCTTGATCTCATCCCCCGGCTTCAGGTCTCGGAAGATCTCAGTCCCTTGGCCAACCACCTTATACAAGAAGCTGACTGTCCCGCCGTCGCAGTCAAACACACTGATTGGCCGAGAGAGAACGGGGTACTGCCCCCAGGCCCGGAGCATGTAGAACTGCCCCATTTTCGCTCCGTGATCTGTCTCCACCTTCATCAGGCAGAAGTCGTCGGCCACCGGATGGTTTTCTATGATTTTTGCCATAAAGTCCTCCTATATGTCTCAGTTTTTGTTCCCGCTCCGCAGCAGAGGCGGGGCACTCATGCGCTGTACCAGATTTGCCCGGCCTCCTCTACCGCACCGATGCTGGTCACCGTTCCAAACGCGCGCACCCGCGCCTCAACGGGCCGGTCCACGCCCCAGATCAGAGCACAGGCCAGGCAGGCAGAGCCCCTCCAGTTCCTCACGCCTCATATACCACCGCTCCACCGCAGATGGTATAGTACACCTTTCCATACAGTTCCATCCCAAGGAAGGGGGAGTTGACCGACTTGGAGTGGAACTTGTCCTCCTCCACCACCCACTTCTCCCGCTCATCAAAGATGACCAGGTCAGCGGGCGCCCCCGCCTTCAGGGTTCCACAGTTCAGTTTGTAGAAGCGCGCGGGGTTTACCGTCATCTTCTCCAGCAGCTGACACATGGTGAGATGTCCCTTGCGGACCAGATTCGTGACCCCCAGGGCCAGCGCGGTCTCCAGGCCGATCATGCCGCTGGGCGCTTCATTGAGATCTTTTGCCTTCTCCTCCCGGCTGTGGGGTGCGTGATCAGTGGCAATAAAATCTATTGTTCCATCCTTCAGCCCCCGAATCAGAGCATAGCGGTCGGCCTCTCCCCGCAGGGGCGGGTTGACTTTGGCCAGAGCGCCCCGCTCCAAAACAGACTGCTCCGTCAGCGAAAAGTGCTGGGGCGTCACCTCAGCAAAGACACTGGCCCCCAGCTTTTTCATTGAGCGGACCACATCCACCGAGACCCCGCTGCTGATGTGCTGGATATCCACCCGGGCACCGGCCCGCAGAGCCAGCATACAGTCCCGCGCAACCAAAGATTCCTCCGCCAGAGCAGGCGCCCCCCCTACTCCCAGCTGCCGAGACACGGGCCCCTGGTTGATACCCGCGCTGGCAATCAATGCCGGGTCCTCCTCGTGGAGGCTGATGGGTACATCCAGCTCCTTTGCCCGAACCATGGCCTCAAAGAGCAGCGCCGGGTCCATGACGGGGATGCCGTCATCTGTAAAACCGGCTGCTCCAGCCGCCCGCAGAGCTCTCATATCGGTCAGTTCCCTCCCCTGGAGCCCCTTAGTCACCGCCGCCGCGTTGAGCACATGGATGGGCAGCATCTGGGCGCGCCGGCGCAAATCGGACAGGGTATCCGCCGAGTCAACCACCGGCTTCGTATTTGCCATACACACCACTGTGGTATAGCCTCCCGCCGCGGCCGCCGCCGCGCCGGTGACGATATCTTCCTTATAGGTCAGGCCGGGGTCCCGGAAGTGGACATGGATATCCACCAGTCCAGGGGCCACAATTTTTCCAGTCGCATCAATCACCCGTTCATAGGTCTCTGTTTTAGGAAATTTCCCCAATGCTTTGACAATTCCGTCCTCTAGTATGACGTCCAATACCTCGTCAATCCCAGAAGCTGGATCGACAACCCGGCCATTTTTAATCAGGATCATACCGCCGCTCCTTTCAAATACTCATAGATGACCCGGGCGCCGTCGCAGATGCTGGACAAGCTGGCAAACTCCGCCCGGTTGTGGGAAATTCCCTTCAAGCAGGGGATAAAGACCATTCCGGTCTCACACAGCGTCGGGAAAGCCATGGCGTCATGTCCAGCGCCGCTCATCATCCGCCTGCTGCTGACGCCCAGACGCTGCGCCGCCCGCTCCAGCCCCATCTGCACATCTCCGCTCATATTCACCGGGGGGAACTCGCTTAGCTTCTCCTCCAAATATTCAATGTTCCGCCTGGCGCAGATACGTCGGGCCGCGTCCTTGATCTCCAGTTCGATCCGGTCCAAACTGGTCAGGTCGATTCCCCTGACATCTATCCCCAACTCCACCTCTCCGGGGATGACATTCATCACATTAGGCAGGCTATTCACCACACCCACGGTGGCCACCGTCTGATAGGCCGCCTCCTTATTGCCCAGACGTTCAATCTCCAAAATCAGCTCCGCCGCGGCACACATCGCGTCGCTGCGCAGGGCCATTGGGGTAGCGCCGGAGTGCTCCGCCAGTCCCCGCAGGTAGATCTTGAAGCGGCGCGGCCCAGCAATGGTCTGCACAATGCCAACTGAGGTTCCCGACTCCTCCAGCACCTTGCCCTGCTCAATATGTAGCTCCAGATAGCCGGACAATCCCGAGATTCTAGGCGGGTCCAGGCTGTAGCCCCTACTCGCAAAAATAGATTCCAGAGTCTCTCCGTCTCTGGACACCAGCCCGGCCACCCGCTGCCGGTGGAGCTCTTTGGTCACCAGCCCGCTGCCGATGGTACAGCAGCCAAAGTTGCTGGACTCCTCACAGCGGAACGCCCCCACCCGCACTGGGATGGGCAGCCCCTCCTCCTTGGCCCACCGCAGAACCATCAGCCCTGCAATAATGCCGGCCACTCCGTCATAGCGGCCGCCGTCAATGACAGAGTCCAGGTGAGAACCGATCAGATAGCAGCCCTCTCTGGCCATACTGCCCACAAAAGTGTTGCCCACCTCGTCCTGCCTGTTCTCAAAACCCAACTCTCCCCCCAGATGTGCAAATATCTCGTGCATCTGGTCCTCTGTCTGTGTGTACCCAAGCCGCGTTACGCCTCCGCTGGTCAGGCCGCCCACATCATAGAATCGGTTAAACAGTGTCTCACAGTATTGGATGTCAGCAAATGGATGCTCCATAAAAATTCCTCCTCTCCTCTGATATCCCATTATAAACGATTTATCTCCAGGATACCAGGGGGTAAAAAGGAGTTTTTTTCTTGCGCTTTTTGTCCGAACTCCACAACTTTACCGGGCTGCTTCACACACCTGCCGGCCGTAACTCCTCCAGGCATCTGTGTTGAATTCTCTCATTGAATCTCTCCTGCTTTTATGCTACAATGTTCCTAACAGTGCAGCAGTCCATTTGCTATATCGCAGCTCCGTTCGATTTCGCGAACAGCCCATGGAATGTGCCGGAAGCTACGCTTCTACCAGCAAAACCTTTTGGAGGGAAGAGGTTTGGAACACAGGGATCACGAAAAAATGTTAAACGCCATTCCCAGCAATGGCGTCTATGTCATTCGGGTGGATCTTCTCCTGGACCGATACAGCGTACTGAAATCAGACCTGGGCGGCTGGCAGCCGGGGGAGGACTCCTTCTCCCATCAGCTGGACCGCTTTATTCAAAGCGGAGCCATCCACCCAGAGGATACGCGGCGTTTTGCCGCCTTTACCAAGCTGGAGCGGATACGTTCCGCCCCTATAGAGGGCCAGAAGGCGCTGACACTCATTTACCGCCGGCAGACACCGGACGCCTGCCGCTGGAACCTGATGGAGGTTATCCCAGAGCGAAATGGCGCGTCCGCTGTCCTGCGCATCAAGGATATCCACGACATGCTGCGCGAGATTCTGGAGCGGGAAGGGCTTACCGCCCGGGGGCAGGATTTAATCCGCAGCCTCGGGGCAGGAAGCTTCAACATCTACACCATTGACCTCCGGTCCGGCCAGGCGGACTCTATCCAGGTGGATGGGCAGATACGGGAGGAGCTGGTGTCCGCCCCCTGGGATGAGCTGGTACATACCCAGATTGAGGAGCGGCTTCACGAGGCATACCAGCATGAATTTAAAAGCCGTTTTTCCCTGTCCAGCTTGCGTCAGGCCAAAGAAAGCGGCCAGCAAAAGTCAGAGCTGCTCTGCCAGTGGCGCAGCGGCGGGAACTACCGCTACGTCTCTGTCACCGCCTATTTCAGTCAAGACCAGAACACCAAGAGTTACACGGTACTGGCTCTCCAGGATGTGGATGACCACGTACGGCTGGAACTGGCCCACACCCAGCGGGATATGGAGATGGCGGCTATCCTCCGTTCTCGGTTCAGGACGCTGACCACGGTGGACCTGGTCAGCGGGCAGTACCAAAAAACGGACCTGACCCAGCCAGCCGGCGCCGAAAACATTCTGACCGGAGACTACGCCCTCTATCTGCAAAATATCATCTCCACCCTGGTCCACCCGGACGACGTGGATACCTGCCGGGCAGTCCTCTCTCTAGACCACCTGCGGGAGAAGGCCGCCGATCTGTCGGGGGACTACGAGGAGGAGGTCTGCCTCTACCGTCAGCGGGGAGAGACGCCCCTCTGGGTGGAACTGCGCGTGATTTACAGCAGACAGCGAAGCCGTGTGGCCGTCAACATCCTGGGCCAGGACGTCACCAGAGAGAAGCAGAGGGAGGAGTCCAGATCCAGGCGTTGGAGGACCGGGCCTACATCATCAGCAGCCTGAGCACGCTGTTTTTCTCCACGTACTACCTGGATCTGGAGCAGGACTCCTTCCGCGCCGTGACCCAACTGCGCCGGGTAGGCAGTCTACTGGGCAACGAAGTCAACTGCACCGCCGCCCTGGGAATCTACGCCAACCACTTCATCCACCCGGACGACCGCGCGGAGTACCTCCGTGTGATGAATATCCAGAATCTGCGGCAGAAGCTGCGTTGGTGGCAGCCCTATGTGGCAGTGGAGTACCGAAAGCTGCCGGACGACCCCAGCGCCGGTTCCGACTCCTGGGAATGGGTGCGGGCCACCGCCGTCCTCGCCCGCACCGGCACGGACGATATGCCAAAAACTGCGGTGTATGTAGCCCAGAACATTACTGGCAACGAGCGCAGACTTGGCACGGCAGGCAGCGGTCCCCTCTGACCGTCACGGCCAGCCAGACGATTTGTGTGAAAGGATTCAATAAGCTCTATGGATAAAGACAAAGTATTGATCATTGATGACAGTGCTGTCCAAGGTGAGTTTCTGTGCTCCGTTCTGAGCGGCGACTATGAGGTGACCACCTGTCAGACTGCCCGTGAAGGGCTCGACAAAGCCAAGGAGGGCAGCTTCTCCCTGATCCTGTTGGACATCGTGATGCCGGACATGGACGGATTTATGCTGCTTCAAGAGTTAAAAGCCACAGACCTGACCAGACATATCCCTGTCATCCTGCTCACCAGCCTGGCCGATATCCAGTATGAGGAGCGCGGACTTCTGCTGGGCGCAGTGGACTATGTGGCCAAACCTTTCAGCCCGGTCATCATCAAGGCCAGGGTCAACACACACATTCAGCTATACCACTACCAGACACATTTTAAGCAGCAGGCCCTGGTGGACGGCCTGACTGGCATTCCAAACCGGCGCCGATACGAGAGTGACAGCCTGACAAAATGGCAGGACGCCATCCGTTTTGGACTGCCCTTCTCCATCTTTATGATGGATATCGACCACTTCAAGCTGTACAACGACACCTTCGGTCACCCCGCAGGGGATCAGGTCATCTCCTCCGTGGCAAAGACGGTATCCGCTCACTTCCGGCGCGCCACCGACCTGTTCGCCCGATATGGCGGGGAAGAATTCGTAGCGGTCTTCTTGGGAAACAACAGCCAGTCTGCCTTCGACTTTGTAAAATCCATCCGGCAGGCGGTAGAGGATCTCCATATCCCCCACAACTCCCCCGTCTCCCCTTGGGTCACGGTCAGCATCGGGGGCGTCAGCATAATACCAAAGGCGGGAGACGACTATGCCACCTTCTTAAAGCTGGCAGATACCATGCTGTACGACGCAAAGCGGTTTGGCCGCAACCAGGTGGTCTGGTACAGTGAAAATAAAGAGCAGTGGCGGGAAAGATAATATGAGCCGCCAAGCGGCACTTTTTCAGCATACAGGGCCGGCGCAACATGCGCCGGCCCTGTATGCTGACTCTCTCCCGTCGACAGACAGGAGCAATGCAGTTTTGACGGGGAAATTTGTCGCTGACCGATCTGAACGCCGTGCCCAGCGCCTAATTTTTCCACTGCCTGGCGCGCTCCCCCCGGTCCATCGAAGGTAAATTCTTCCGATAGATAATATTCAGCCCCTTCAGGAGCAGGTCTTTTTCCAGCTTGATCTCCCTGCGGCACAGGGGAACAATAAATTGGGCCATCCCCCCAGTGGCCACCACCGTGGTGGAAAATCCCAGCTCCTCCTCCACCCGGTCCAGCATACCGTCCAGCATGGCGGCGGTGCCGTACATGATGCCGCTGCGCATACAGTCCACCGTATTCTTGCCAATAACCCGCTTGGGCCGGTCCAGACTGATGCCGGGGAGCTGGGCAGTGCGGGAGGTGAGGGCCTCCAGCGACACCCGCACGCCGGGGATGATGCAGCCGCCCAGGTAGGTGCTCCCCTTGCCACCACCTCG
Organism: uncultured Oscillospiraceae bacterium; assembly: GCA_948616425.1. Lineage (GTDB taxonomy): Bacteria > Bacillota > Clostridia > Oscillospirales > Oscillospiraceae > Lawsonibacter. The sequence continues at coordinate 285 of CAPGBJ010000004.1, read as the reverse complement.
ATGGTGGTGGCGGTGCCCAGGTCCAGCAGGGTAAGGGGGGGCTCATACTCCGCCAGGGCGGCCACGGCAATGACGATCCGGTCGCTGCCCACCTGGGAGGGGTTATCCATCTGGATATTCAGTCCCGTCTTGATACCGGGCCCCACCACCATCGGCTGTTTGCCAATAACCTTTACCACACCGGTGCGCACCGAGTTGAACACCGGCGGCACCACCGAGGAGATGATGCAGTCCTCCACCTCCGCCACCTGGACCTTGGACAGGGCCAGCATATTCTTGATTTCT
>CAPGBJ010000003.1 GCA_948616425.1 uncultured Oscillospiraceae bacterium | reverse complement strand
ACGGGCGGTCTGCCGTCCAAAATCTTCTGCAAGGTGTTCCAACGGTTCTGTTCGATAATCGGCTCATGTGTGCCATAGATGACTTCACGCTCCGCAGATGGGATATACTGTCTTTTCTTGGAACGCATGGTCTTTGTCGGTCTTTCCGCTACGGTGAGGTTTCCTGCATAGACGGGATTGCGTAAAATCTTGCTGACATAGGCAGTATCCCAGTCATACATTTTTTCCTCGTCAGTGTACCGCTCAAACATTTCCTTTTTGTAGAAACTCGGCTTAATGACTTTTGCCTTGCGCAAGCGGTTACAGATAGTGTGAAGCCCCACACCCTCCTCGGCAATTGAGAAAATCAGTTCCACAACAGGGGCGGTCACTTCATCAATGACAAGGTGGTTATGGTCTTTCTCGTCTTTCTGATAACCGAACGGGGCGGTAGTAGCCATATACTTGCCCTGCATTCTCCTTGCATGGAGTGCGCTCTTGATTTTCCTTGACGTGTCCTTTGCGTACATTTCATTGAACCGATGTTGTTCGGGAAGGTTTTTGAAGAAGGCAAAAAAGCCAGTAACCATGCGGGTTTGCGGCAGGATGGCTCCCAGCGCAAGCGGCCCCCGGAATCGAAAAACGACAGAAGCCGACAAATTGCATATTGCTTTCAGAGGGAGAATGTAGGTCGCGGCCACATTCTCCCTTTTTCTGTTTCCTGCCGGTCGGAAAAGGAGGAAACCAATATGTCCACAGCGGAGACCCCCAAGCGGCGGGGCAGACCGCCCAAGGTGAAGGAGGCCCCCGCCCCCACACCCCCGCCCCAGGGCGAGATGGTTGTCCCCATCCCCCTGACGGAGCTGCACCCGTTTCCCAACCACCCGTTCAAAGTGAGGGATGATGAAGCTATGAAGGAGACCACGGAGAGCGTGAAAGAGTACGGTGTGCTGACCCCGGCCATTGTCCGGCCCCGTGAGGAGGGCGGCTATGAGATCGTGGCAGGCCACCGCCGTAAACGTGCCTGTGAGCTGGCAGGCCTGACCGCTCTGCCTGCCCTGGTCCGTAATCTGGACGATGACACCGCCACCATCCTGATGGTGGACAGCAATATCCAGCGGGAAAACATCCTGCCCAGCGAGAGGGCGCAGGCGTACAAGATGAAGCTGGAGGCCATCAAGCGGCGCGGAGCAAGGACGGATTTAACTTCGCCGAATAATTCGGCGAAGTTAAGAAGCGATGATGAAATCGGCGCGGCGATGGGTATGAGCGGCGATACCGTCCGCAATTACATTTCCCTGACCCAGCTGGTTCCGGAGCTTCAGCAGATGGTGGATGATAAGAAAATCGCCGTAACCCCGGCCTATCAGATCGCCGCCTTGAAGCCGGAGGAACAGGCGCTTCTGGTGGAGACGATGGAAAGCGAACAGGCTACCCCCTCCGTCTCCCAGGCCCAGCGCATGAAGAAGTTAAGCCAATCCGGGGAGCTGAACGAGGATACCATGCTCTCCATCATGTCGGCGGAGAAGAAGCCGGAGGTTGACAAAATCGTGCTGACTGGCGATACCCTCCGCAAATACTTCCCCCGCTCCTACACCCCTCGGAAGATGGAGGAGACCATCATCAAACTGTTGGAGGCGTGGCAGAAGAAGCGCCAGCGCAGTCAGGAACGCTAATCAAATACGGGACAGGCACGCCGGCCAGGGAATCTCTCTGCCCGGTTTTTTCGTGTCCTGGAAAGGAGACACACGTTGTATATCAACACATTTCAATACAAGCCGGAGCATGTGGACTGCCGCCTCTGCACCGAGTATGCCGGTAAGAAAAAGGGCTGCACCGCCCAGGGCTGTCCCTGGCTGGCGGAGCGGATTGAGGCCGGAGTGGTGGGGTATGAGGAAGCCGTCATGGAGACGTTCCCCCGCAGCGCCCATCTGGATGCCCGCCTGCACACGGCCATCCGGCGCTTCACCGGGTCCCTATTCCTCTCCCCCGCCCACCAGGGCCGTATGGAACGTCTGAAAGCGCGGGAGGGCTTCCGCCGGAAGCGGGACACCCCGGCCTACTTCGCCGCCATGTATCTGCTCACCGCCAACGATGACCTCTTTCTCCGGTCCGCCAACTGCTTTTGCAGGCATGGCATTGAGTTCGACTATGGGACGCTGAAAGACATCTCCCCCCATTGTTACACTCTGTT
>CAPGBJ010000002.1 GCA_948616425.1 uncultured Oscillospiraceae bacterium | reverse complement strand
CTGAAAAGGAAACCTCCGACAATGGGGTAACGGACTTCTTCTCCCTGATTGCCGGGTACGCCGATGCCGCCGAGCTGTCCGCCGCTATGGTCAACGCCCTGATTGAGAAAATCACGGTGGGGGAGCGTGTTCAGAAAGAGGACGGCACGGTGGAGCAGACCATCAAAATCTACTACAAATTCGTTGGAGTTCTCTCCAACGAGTTACATATCAGGCCCACAAAACGCTGGACGGCTCTTCCTTCCAAGCGGTGCCAATGCTGCGGGGCGGAGTTCACACCCGGTTCAGCAGCGGCAAAGTATTGTAGGCCCTGCGCCAAGAAGGTACAAATTCGGAAGAGTACAGAAAGCACACGGCGCAGACGTGCTACTGAACGCAAGACCGCATAAGACTAAGAATATTCAGTCTTTATCCCACCTGTTTGCATCAGTCCAACGGAAATAAGGGTCTTTACTGCGTCGGGGGTCATTCTCCCATTTAATTGCCGAACGCCTGCTCAATTCACGTTCAATCATTTTCATTTCTGGTGTCTTTTCGCCAGTTCCCCCCTGACCTGTCCTCATCCATTCTATCCGTCTTTCTTCGTAACCATCTTCAAGTTCCTTATCAGAAGCACTTTCAAGCCATTTTTCAAATGAACTTTTGAAAAGATTGCTAAATAGTCCCATGTTTCTGCCCTCCGTAAATGTGTTTTGGTTTCATAGTATCACTTATTTTACTATCAACAGGCCAAGACTTCAAGAGGTTTAGCTATGTCGCATGGTGAATTGTCCGCAAAGTCTGTCCGTCCGACCTGGAGCAGCGCAAGGGCCGCATTGTCCGGCAGGGCAACCTAAATCCCAAGGTACATGTCTACCGCTACGTCACAGAGGGGACTTTTGACAGCTACCTGTGGCAGACTGTGGAGAAAAAACAGCATTTTATCTCCCAAATTATGACCTCAAAATCCCCTGTGCGCTCCTGCGAGGACGTGGATGAAACCGCTCTGTCCTATGCGGAGATCAAGGCCCTGTGCGCTGGCAATCCGCTGATAAAAGAGAAGATGGACCTGGACATTGATGTGGCCCGCCTCCGGCTTTTGAAATCCGACCATCAGAACCGGCAGTTCCGGCTGGAGGACCAGCTGCTGAAACACTTCCCGGAGCAGATCAGGCAGAATGAGGGCTTCATTGCCGGATTTAAAGCCGACATGGAGACCTTGGCCGCGCACCCCCACCCCATGATCTCCAAGGCGGCGGAGGCCCCGCCCCCGGCTGACGGTGAACAGCCCGCCGCCCCTGATGCCCTTGCCCCGGAGGATAAGCCCGCCGCCGTGGAGGTGAAAAGGGGCTTTGCCGGGATGGTGGTGAAGGGCGAGACCTTCACGGAGAAGGACAAGGTAGGCGCGGCGCTGATTGAGGCGTACAAGGGCGTTGCCAGCACCGAACCCCAGGAGATCGGCAGCTACCGGGGCTTTACCATGTTCCTATCCGTGGAGGATTTTGGGCGGGACTACATTCTGACGCTGCGGGGCCAGATGTCTCACCGGGTCAAGCTGGGCAAGGACGCGCTGGGCAATTTCGTCCGCATTGACAATGTGCTGTCCGAGATGCCCCAGCGTCTGGCCGCTGTGCAGTCGCAGTCGGAAAATATCCAGCGGCAGATGAAGGAGGCCAAGGCCGAGCTGGGCAAGCCCTTCCCCCAGGAGGCGGAGCTGCAAGCCAAGTCCGCCCGCCTCGCGGAGCTGGATGTGCTGCTGAACATTGACAGTAGCCACAGCCAGGGGGAGCAGGCTATCGCCAAGAGCGCCCGACCCTCTGTGCTGGAGAGCTTGAAGCGGCCCCTTCCGCCCAGGGAGAAGGCCCCCGATAAACCCAAGCACCCCCGGCAGGAGCGTTGACCGGTAGGCGGGGCCACCTCCACCTGCCCCATTTTAGGATAGGAGGAGATCATTTTGGACGCTGAAAAATTGACAGCTGCGCTCCATGAGAAAATGAGCGCGGAGCAGGACAAATTCCGGGCGTGGCTGGTTGCCCAGCCCCCGGAGGAAATTCTGAACCACACCGTCGAATATACCACCCACGAGGATATTTTGATGGCGATGGACTTCATAGAGCTGACCGAAGCCCAGGTGTCCGCGCTGCTGGAATCCCCCTCGCCGCTGGCGGATGTCTACAAAAATTGGAGCAACATGGACTTCAATGTGATGGACAATATCGTGTCGGCAATCGAGGACCGGGCGGACACGGTGATCCGGCAGACAGAGGAGCTTTACAAGGCCCCGATTTACAAAGAATCTTTTGAGTACGCCTATGAGCATGACGAGACTGAACAGCACCTTGCCTCCAACCGCGCCAACATCGCCTGCCGGGACGCGATTGAAAAGGCCGTCAACAGCCACTATCAGAACAACTGCTTTGACGCTGCAACGGCGGTGCGGGAGGTGGTGAAGCGGTTTGGCTATGAGCGGACGTTCTATGTGCTGGCGAACACGGTGCAGACCCAGGGCGGGGATGGGCGCGTCTCCCAATCCAACAAAAAATGGGCGCAGTCCATTCCCGTTGTGTTTGAGGGAGGAAGGCGGGATGTTTCCTACCTTATCACGCGCGCTCACTCCGGCCTTCTGGATATGTTCGTCAGTCAGGCGCGGCATGAATTTCTGCTGAGACAGCCCCTCAAGGCGGCGGACATCAAGGCGGAGGCCGAACACATTTTGAAACGGATTCAAGAGGCCCAGGAACCCAACAGCCCCAACGGGACCCACTACATGGCCCAGGTCTCCCCGGACTTTCTGGCGCGGGCCAAGACCAGGGACACGGACCGGCTGATGTCCATGCTCCCCTTCCAGTCCCTGTCCCTCTCCAAGCTGGAG
>CAPGBJ010000001.1 GCA_948616425.1 uncultured Oscillospiraceae bacterium | reverse complement strand
CCGGCGGTATAACGAGGGCCTGCACCAGGCCATCGAGGCCAAGGAGCATGTGGAGGTGGCCAACGAATCCAAAACCCTGGCCACCATCACCTTCCAGAACTACTTCCGTCTCTATGACAAGCTGTCCGGCATGACGGGTACCGCCCTCACCGAGGAGGAGGAGTTCGGCACCATCTATGAGCTGGACATCGTGGAGATCCCCACGAATAAGCCCCTGGCCCGTGTGGACCAGCCCGACGTGGTGTATAAAAACGTCTCCGGCAAGCTGCGGGCCATTGTGGAGCAGATCGAGGCCTGCCACGCCAAGGGACAGCCCGTGCTGGTGGGCACTGTGTCCATCGAGAAGTCGGAGGAGCTGTCCGCAATCCTCAAGCGCAAGGGGGTCAAACATAACGTCCTGAATGCCAAGAACCATGAGAAGGAAGCGGAGATCGTAGCCCAGGCGGGCAAGTTTGGGGCGGTCACCGTGGCCACCAACATGGCCGGCCGCGGCACCGACATCATGCTGGGGGGCAACGCCGAGTTTTTGGCAAAGGCTGACCTGCGCAAGGCGGGGATGTCTGACGAGCTGATTGCCGAGGCCACTGGCTTTGCCGAGACCGACAACCAGGAGATCTTGGACGCCCGGAAGAGGTTTGCTGAGGCGGAGGCCAGGTATAAAGCGGAGATCCAGGCGGAGGCGGACCGGGTCCGGGAGGCCGGCGGCCTGTTTATCCTGGGCACCGAGCGCCACGAGTCCCGCCGCATCGACAACCAGCTCCGGGGCCGTGCCGGCCGTCAGGGCGATCCCGGCGAGACCCGATTCTACCTCTCCCTGGAGGACGATATTATGCGCCTGTTCGGCTCCGAGCGGGTGTATAACCTGATGGAAAAACTGGGTGTGGACGAGGATACCCCCATTGATGCCAAGATGCTCTCCGGGGCCATTGAGAACGCCCAGAAGCAGGTGGAATCCCGGAACTTCCAGACCCGGAAAAATGTCCTCCAGTACGACGACGTGATGAATACCCAGCGTGAGATTATCTACAAGCAGCGCCGGCAGGTGCTGGACGGGGAAGATCTGCAAAACTCCATCCAGAACATGCTGCGCACCATGGTTTCCAACGCCATTCAGGGCCACATGGGCGAGCAGAAGCATATGGATGCTGAGAATTTCCGGGAGGCGGTGGCCCACTTCCGCACCATGTTCCTGGCGCCCGCCGACCTGTTGCTGTCCGATGAGGAATTGAAACAGTACGACGCCGAGGAGCTGACTCAGCTGGTGCTGGACAGGGCCACCGAGGCCTATGCCCGCAAGGAGAAGGAGATCACGCCCCCCCTCATGCGGGAGCTAGAGCGGGTGATTATGCTCCGGGTGGTGGACGAGTACTGGATGGACCATATCGACGCCATGACTGAGCTGCGTCAGGGCATCGGCCTGCGGGCCCTGGCCCAAAATGATCCTGTGGTGGCCTATAAAGAGGAAGGCTACGAGATGTTTGAGAACATGGTGACCGCCATCCAGGAGGAGACTCTGCGCCGGCTGTTCCTGGTCCGTCTGCGCCAGAACGAGGAGGTCAAGCGGGAGCGGGTGGCCAAGGTCACAGGCGAGAGCGGCGCCGGCGACGGTACCGTGAAGAAGCAGCCCGTCCGCAAGGTGGTTAAAATCGGCCGCAACGACCCCTGTCCCTGCGGCTCCGGTCTGAAGTGGAAAAAGTGCACCTGTCCTCAGTACCATCCAGAGCAGAAATGACCCCGTCCTCTCGAAAGACGCCTGGGTTTTGCCCTCTGCCGATCCATGGAAAGCTATGAGATTTTATAACCAAACTGATATGAAAAAAGGACTATCCGGCTTTTTTAAGCTGGATGGTCCTTCTTTAATTGCAGAGGAGACCGCCTGTAAGCGGAAGCTTTCGACCTGGCGGTATATTGTCTTCAGAGATCAAAAAAGGAAAGGGACAGGATGGGGAGGAATGGTGCGCTCAGAGGATCAACCGAGGGGCAGCGCAGAGTATAATGGACTGCTGTCACAGCTGATCTGTTGTTCCATCTGAACGGGGCGTGGGTGGCAGGGGAGCCGCAAGCCTGTCACAGCCCTGTGTACAGGGCGGGACAAGAGGCAGCTTTAAGCGATACCGTGAAAGGAGGCATGGTAACCATTACAGGAGATACATACGGTTACATCCGAGTCAGCACCCGCGAACAGAACGAGGACCGCCAGCTGATTGCAATGCGGGAACTGTCCATCCCAGAAAAAAATATTTTTTTGGACAAGCAGTCTGGCAAGGATTTTGAGCGCCCTCAGTACAGGCGGCTGGTCCAAAAAATGAAGGCGGACGATCTGCTCTACATCAAGAGCATTGACCGGCTGGGACGCAACTACAGTGAGATCTTGGAACAGTGGCGGGTGCTCACCAAGGAGAAAGGAATTGACATTGTGGTACTGGACATGCCGATTTTGGATACCCGCAGGGGCAAGGACCTGATGGGGACCTTCCTCAGCGATATTGTCTTGCAAGTGTTGTCCTTTGTGGCGGAAAATGAGCGCAGCAACATTCGTCAGCGGCAGGCGGAGGGGATTGCTGCGGCAAAAGCCAGAGGGGTCCGGTTTGGCAGGCCGCCCAGGCCGCTCCCAGAGAAGTACCACAGTGCTTACCGGCGGTGGAAGGCCGGAGTCATTACCGGCATGGCGGCGGCGGAGGAGTGCGGGATGCCGCTGTCTACCTTCCGATATCGGGCAGAGACCTATGAAAAAAATAAATTTTTGTAACGGAACGATGGATGTCAATCTTTTTCTCCCAATTCGCTTTTGTGCTCCTCCGGGAGAAAATAGCCTTGAGATTCCCGCCCCCGCAGGGGGCGGGAATCCGAAAAAGAATTGGGGCATCTGTTGAAGGCCGAAATTTGGCTGGGAAGGGGAGTCCTTTTGCGACGAGCGGCGGAGGGGGCGGCGAGCCGCGGCCTGTGGGGAGGCGCTGATTTACCGCCGGGTTCCACGGTAGTTTCCGCGGCCCCGGACACGGGCGCCAGATCTGGCGTGGGGGCGGCGCTTCTGGAAAACCAGCAGCCGCAGCAATACAATGGAGGCCAGCAGTCCTGCGGTGGCGAGGACCAGCTTGACCCCAGTGCTCTGGAAGAAGTCGAAAAACTGCTGTTTTTTATACAACAGATCAGACCGTTCCACCGATGTGACGGCCACCAGATCCAGGGTGCCGTAGACCTCATCCCCATAGAAGAGGGTCATGGTACCCATCACCTGACCGGCCTCCACAGGGGCCTCCACCTCGTCGGCGAAGCGGGTAATACGGGTCTCAATATCGTCCAGGTCCATGGACTTGGGGAGGGTACGGGTAATGGAGCCCTGGGGCTTCAGATTGACCTCATCGGCCTGGCGGGACATTGTGACCTTCACTGTGGCCACCGGCTCGCTGTCCTTCGTGATGGTCACCCGCTGGAAGTTGTTGAAGCCGTACTCCAGCAGCCGCCTGCTCTCCCGAAACTGGCCCTGCTTCAGCTTCTCCTCGCCTGGTACAGGCATGGGGCCGGAGCCCAGGACCACCGAGATGAGCAGCTCGTCCCCATATTCGGCGGCGGCCACCAGACAGCGTCCCGCGTCGTCGGTGGTGCCCGTCTTGCCGCCAATACATTTGTCGTAGAAGTAGCCCTCGTAGTACAGGTTGGAGATCAGCCCGTTCTTGTTGTAGAAAAATCGCTCCTGGGACAGGTTGGTGGCGGGGACGGTGTAGCTGGCCGTCTTGATGACCGTGCGGAACAGGTCATAATCCAGAGCGGCCTGCATGATGATGGCCAGATCATAGGCGGTGGAGTAGTGGTTTTCGTTGTGGAGCCCGTATGTATTGGTAAAATGGGTGCCCTGACAGCCCAACTCCCCGGCCCGGCGGTTCATGTGGGCTACAAAGTCCTCCACAGTGCCGTCCACTGCCTCGCCCAGGATATTGCTGGCGTCGCAGTCTGACTCCAGCAGCATACAGTAGAGGAGATGTTCAACGGAGATCTCCTCCCCGGGCTTAAAACTGCCAATGACATAGGCGGGGGGGATATTCTCCACCGCCGTCTGGCTGACGGTGACCACCGTAGCGGGGGAGAGTTGTCCATACTCGATGGCCTCCATCACCAGCAGGGCGGTCATTACTTTGGTCAGGCTGGCGGGGTAGGCCCGCTCGTTGGCCTTCATGTCATAGAGGATCTCCCCATGGTTGGCGTCCAGCAGCACCGCGTGGGTGCAGAAGAGGTCCAGATCCTCCTGGTTGGCGGCAGAGATCGGGGTGAGCAGGGACAGCAGCATAGGGATGAGCAGGAAAAGAGAAAGGAAGCGATATTTTTTCATAGGAAAATCTCCACATATATGTTATAATGGAACGGACAGTTTCAGTGTAATGGAAAGATGGGAAAAATGCAATTAAGAACTCTTTAAAATTTTTTCGCTGATGAACGGTACACTGAAGCACACTCCATTATAACAAAGGGCGTCTCCGGGTGCAAGGGGGGGACGGGAAGTGGGAGGAAAATCCAGATATGTATGGGCGGTATGGGCGCTTCTGATCGGATTTTCTCTGTTTTGCGGGGGCTGGTTTTTGTTCCAGGCTAGGATTCCGGGGCCCTATCGGGTAATAACCGCCCGCTATCCGCCGAGGACCGGCCCCAGCGGTGTACAAAGCGCCCCCTCAGACTCGTCCGTGTTGGCACATCACTCCCACCCAGACAGTCTTCTCCCTGGCGAGACCATCGACCTCAATACCGCGGATTGGTACGACCTCCAGCGCCTGCCCGGCATCGGGGAGAAGCGGGCCAAAGATATCATCGCCTGGCGGGAGGCGTACGGCCCCTTCCAGGCGGTGGACGAGTTGGTCTGTGTCTCAGGGATTGGCCCGGCGACATTGGAGGGGCTGTGGGCGTATGCAGCTGTGGGGTGAGTATGGGCGGAGCCCGGGAACAAGATCAATCAAGGAGCGTAGACATGGCAAAGATTTTAGTAGTGGATGACGAGCAGGTACTGGTCAAGGGCATCAAATTCAATCTGGAGCACGAGGGCTATCAGGTAGAGGTGGGCTATGACGGTGAGCAGGCGGTGGAGCTGGCCCGGGAGGGCGGCTTTGACCTGATTTTGCTGGATGTGATGATGCCCAGAATCGACGGACTTCAGGCGTGTATGCGCATCCGGGAGTTTTCCAATGTCCCCATTATCATGCTGACAGCCAAGGGAGAAGATACAGATAAGATCATGGGGTTTGAATATGGCGCCGACGACTATATTACAAAGCCCTTCAATCTGTTGGAATTAAAGGCTCGGGTGCGGGCTCTGCTGCGCCGCTCGGGGGCCGCCGAGCAGAAGAACGCGGGGGCCGTCCTGGAGGCGGGCCACATCAAGCTGGACACCGGCGGCCGGGCGGCCTGGCGGGACGGCACCCCAGTGGAGCTGACGGCCAAGGAATTCGACCTGATGGAGCTGCTGTTGCGCAACCCGGGCCGGGTGTACAGCCGGGAAAATCTGCTCAACGTGGTCTGGGGCTATGAGTATATCGGGGACTACCGCACCGTGGATGTCCATGTGCGCCGTCTGCGGGAGAAGCTGGAGCTGGACCCGGCGAGTCCGGAGTATATCCGCACCAAGTGGGGTGTGGGGTACTATCTGGCGAAAATTTGACGGAGAGGGTGGGCGCGGTGCCGCTCCACCGAGGAGCGGACTGCGGTCCGCTGCCGAAGGAAAACAGGGCGCCGAAGGCGGCGTCCTGCGCGCAAAGGGGTGGGTTCTACGAACAAGAAAAATAAAGTCCCCTTTTTTGCCTCGCTTCAGGTAAAGTACGCCATGAGCTATCTGGTTATTTTTGCTGTGGTGCTGGTCCTGTTGAACACCTATCCTGTGCTGGCCTCCCAGGACCTTCTGTTCACCTCCAAGCGGGACGCCCTGAAGAGTCAGGCGGCAGTGATGGCCTCTGCCCTGATGGAGCTGGAGTCGCTGTCCGCCGACCAGGTGGCGCGGGTGATGAACATGCTGGACAACATGGGGCTGACCCGGATTTTGGTGACAGACCCGGCAGGGCTGATTCTCTACGACAGTACCCGCCAGCCCACAGAGGAGACGGACGCGCCGCCTGAGTACCGCTACGCCCTGTACCAGGAGGTGATGTCCGCCCTGCGGGGGAATGATGTGGCCTACTCCCGCTACACAGACCGGGCCTTTACCTCCACAGCGGCCTGTCCCATTGTCTATCGCGGCATGGTCATTGGCGCCATCTATGTGCTGGAGGTGGACGAGGTACAGGGGGCCCTGCTGCTCAGTCTCCAAGCGAATTTGCGCAGCATCTCTCTGGTTATCGCGGTGGTAACCCTTGTGATGAGCGCGCTGTTCTCCAAGGTGCTCACCGCCCGCATCGCGGCGCTGCTGCGGGCCATCCGCATTGTCGGGGAGGGGGAGTACGGCCACCGCCTGCAGCCTGTGGGCCGGGATGAGATGGCCCAGCTGGCGGGGGAGTTTAACCATCTCACCGACCGCCTTCAGACCACGGAGGAGGTCCGCCGCCGCTTTGTCTCAGACGCCAGCCACGAGTTGAAAACGCCTCTGGCCGCCATCCGCCTGCTGGCCGACTCCATCTTGCAGAACGGGGAGATGGAACCGGAGGTGGTGCGGGACTTTGTCACGGATATTGGGTCTGAGGCCGAGCGGCTTACCCGCATCACCGAGCACCTGCTGGCCCTCACCCGGCTGGACAGCCTGCCCGAAGGGGAGCGGTGGGTGGTGGATGTGTCCCAGGTGACCGAACGGACCGTGGCCTTGCTCCAGCCGGTGGCGGATGCGGCCGGAGTGACGGTGGAAAAGTATCTGAAACCGGACTGCATGATCCTGTGTACAGAGGACGATTTGTCCCAAATTTGCTTCAATCTGGTGGAAAATGCCATCAAATATAACTATACTGGTGGAAAGGTCTTCGTCTTTGTGTATCGGGACGGGGACCAGGTGCTGCTGGAGGTGGGGGACACCGGCGTGGGCATCCCGGAGGAGGACCTGCCCAAAGTATTCAATCGGTTCTACCGGGTGGATAAGGCCCGCTCCCGGGCGGCCGGGGGCACCGGACTGGGGCTGTCCATTGTTCGGGACACGGTGCGCCGCCACGGGGGATGGGTCACCGCCCGGCCCCGGAACCCAGAGGGCAGCCTGTTTACAGCCGGCTTTCCCCGATATGTCCCCCAGAGGGGAGAAAAGGGGGAGACGCCATGAACAGAGGCGGACGGGCTGTGGCGCTTGTGTTGCTCCTGCTTCTGCTGGTCTCCTGCGGCGGCCGGCAGGAGGAGCAGTCTCAGGAGGGGAGCCTGCTCTGGTTTGCGGTGGACGACAGACAGCCGGACTACGGCCACGGTCCGGCCTTGGGAAGCCAGCCCTGGTCAGGGGGCGAGTCCCCGGAGGAACTGCTGACAGCCCTGCTGGCTGGCCCCACGCAGGAGGGGCTGCGCTCCCCCTTCCCCCGGGGAGTCACCCTGCGCCAGTGCCAGTGGGACGAAGAGCGGCCGGGAGTTTTGCTGGTCAACCTGTCAGAGCAGTATGGGGCGCTGGCGGATGTGTCCCTCACCTTGGCCGATTACTGTATTGTCCTCACCCTCTCCCAGGTGGAAGGGGTGGAGGAGGTGGAGATCTCCGCCGAAGGCCACCATGTGGATTATCGCAGTCACCAGCTGCTCTGCGTCCAAGAGGCTGTGCTGTGGGACGAACTTGCGGGGGAGGGGTGAGCCGCCCTGGGAGACGTGATTGCAGGCGGTCAATGGACGGCCTGTTCTATCCACGCCAGCAGGTCGCATAGGACCTCCTGGCGGTTGATCTCATGGAACATCTCGTGGCGGCCTCCGGGGTAGAGCTTCACTGTGATATCCCGGCAGCCGGCGGAGCGGAACATCCCCTCCACCTTCCGTACCCCGGCCCCCATAGCGCCCACCGGGTCCTGGTCGCCGGAGAGAAAATAGACGGGGGTATCTCGATCCATTCTGGACAGATTGGCTCTGCTCGCAATGAATTGAAGGCCGCCCATCATATCCCGGAACATGCCCACCGTGGGGAGAAAGGCGCACAGGGGGTCGGCCAGATGGGCATCCACAGCCTTTTCGTCCCGACTGAGCCAGTCGGAGGGGGTGCGGTTGGGCTGGAAGGCCCTGTTGTAGGCCCCCAAGGACAGGTCGTGGACCGTTCTGCTCACATAGTCCGGTCCCTTTAGTCTGCACAGGGCGCCGGCCAACGCCTTGCAGGAGGCCACCGCGGCGGGGCTCTCCTGGCCGGTTCCGGACAAGACGGCGGCATTTACTGTGCCCGGCCAGCGGATGAGATAGGTCCGGGTGAGAAAGGAACCCATGGAGTGCCCCACCATCACATAGGGCAGGCCGGGGTGCCGCTCCCCCTCCAATTCCCGCAGGCGGCGCACGTCCCGGGCCACCAGGTTCCAACCATTTTTGGGTCCGAAATAGCCGAATTTACCCCCGGCAGTGAGGCCGTGACCCAGGTGATCTTCGCCGCATACCGCGTAGCCCCGGGCGGCCAGAAAACGGGCGGTCTCGTCGTACCGGCCGATATGCTCCGCCACCCCGTGCACAAGCTGGACCATTCCCCGGGGCCGGCCCTCGGGAACCCACTCCCGGGCGTGAATGGTGTGGACGTGGTCGGAAGACGGATAGGAAAAATCAAAGGTCTGGATCATAGCGCACCTCGTTTCCGCTCAGGGGAGCGTTTTTTCGTCTGTGGGGCGGCTGTAAGTCGCCCCTGCATAGCATACCCTAAGCGGATTGTTTTCGTCAAGTCATCTGCTCCAGAATAGAGCGAATGCACCCGGCATGAAAGGCGCCCTCCTGGGCCAGTTCCGAGTAGAGCTCCTTCAGACATGGGTCTGAGGTGGCCTGGGCTGCCTGGCCGTTTTTTTGCTCCCACTGCTGTTCCCAGCCAAACTGCTGCCGCAGGGCCAGGGCCAGGGAGGAGGGCAGCGAGGGGGCACTGCATTTGGGGACATACCGTTTCCCAGTGATTAAGAAGTAGGCCGCAGACAGCCGGCGGAGGGCCAGCCGGTGGTCGCGGGCCAGGGAGGAGAGGGTCCGGGCGCAGGCGCCGCTGGTTCGGCGGGCCAGTGTCTGTCCAACTGCCGCCCCCTCCCGGGCCAAAACCATCAGGGCCTCCAGGCGCTGACTGTCCCCTTGGGAGGCCTCTCCCAGGCACAGGGCGGGCGCCTCTGGGGCGGGTCCTGGGGTATCCGGGCAGGTCGGACACTCGGGACAGGCGGGGCAGTCCGGCTGAGCTGGGCAGTCCGGGACGGCGGGCAAGTCGGGCGTGGTATCTGCCGCACAGGTGGGGACGGGGGGCAGGTCAGAGGGGGTGTCCGCCGGGGGGACCTGGGTGGGAGGAAGGGAGGGCTCAGCGGGGACCGAGGTGTCAGGGATAGAGGGGGAGGCGTCCTCGCGGGCGCGGGGGCCGGTCTGGTTGGGCATCACCCGGTCCCAGACACGCTGAAAGGTCTCCGGGTCCACATTCTGCCCGGCCAGAGAGGGGATATCCACTTTCAATTCCATAGTTCAAACTCCTTTGCTTGTACGGATAGATGTAGAGAGAGGACCACCCCATTCTATGTCCCGGTATGGAATTTGGCTTGCCAGGTGGGAAAAAATGTGGTACAATGCCCAGGATTTGTAAGGGGGAGAGAGGATATGGAGGAGAAGAAACATCCGATATTGGGTGTGGTCAACCGCCCTGGCCAGTTTTCTTATGAAAATGGAATCGAACTCACCCACGCCCAGCCCGGCCTGACCCGGGGCGTGCTCCATGCCGGGCCCAACTCGGTTAACCCGGCGGGCCACATCCACGGCGGAGCCATTGCTGCCCTGGCCGACACGGTGGCCGGCTGCTGCGCCTGTTCTGCTGGGGGCAGCTGCGTCACCTCCTCCAGCAGCATGGAATATCTGCGTCCCGCGCTGGGCGACCTGTTCTGCGAGGCCACCCCCAAAAAGATGGGGCGGAGTCTGTCTGTCATCCAAGTGGTCATCACCGACACCCGGGGCAAAACAGTGGCCACCGGCACCTTTACCTTCTTTATGATCCAAGGTGGACAGACATAAAAACAGGGGCCGGAGGGAGTCAGCATAGACCAGAGCTCTGATTTTCAAACAGCGCCTAGGGCTTGTTTGAAACATGTCAATACGCCCAAGAGGCGGGTCTTTTTCCGCCATACTGCCCCAATTTTTCTTGCAATACATCCAGTATTCCGGCGAAAAATTGTGCTTGTCTGGCAGAAAAATCCCTGGCCACTGTGCATCGTTCCATTTTTCAACTCTCAATTCGCTTTTGTGTTCCTCCGGGAGAAAATAGTCTTGTGGTTCCCGCCCCCTGCGGGGGCGGGAACACGAAAAAGAATTGGGACTTTTTCAAACAGCCCCTAGTTTGCTGTACAATTTTACAAATAACGACCGGATTGCCTAAATGGCGGTTGACAACCCTGCAAGTCCGTGATAGGATAGTTGCGATTCAAGTCAATAGGGGATAGAGGCGCGGCGCTCATGCGTACCGCGGGACAAAGGCCAGGCAGCCGTCCCGGGGGAGAGGGTGCGCCGCCGAAGGAGGGGCGGTCTGCCTGAACTGCCAGTCCTGGGCCGGGGGAGAAGATCCCACGGACTGTCACGAGAGTGGAGCGCTATCCAGAGGTCCCCGGTTTCGGTTGGGGACATCCGGTTTTGCCATGGGGCGCGCTTTGCGTACCATGGTTTTTTGTTTGCGCGGAAGGGGTTTGTGTGCCCCAAATCACCCGCCGCCGAGTTTTCGCGCTCCCGCCCTCAGCGGGGAGGGGGCGCGCGGCCCTCAGCGGGAAATTTATTAGGAGGGAAAGTTATGAGAACCAGAAGAAGATTTGGTCTGAGGACCGTCGTCCTAGTGATGATGCTCCTGGCCATGATCACCACCGCCTTTGCAGCCGGCGACCCCACCGAGTTGACTGGCACCAAGTATATCGAGTGCCCTGACTGCGGCACCCTGGGGGTGGTCCTGTCTGACGAGGGCGAGGCCGTCCCCTGTGATACCTGTGGAGATAGCGGCTATGTGGGCTACATCCAGTCCCCCAGCAATTTTTTCAATACGCCCATGTCCCTGCTGCCCCCAGTGATTGCCATCGCTCTGGCCCTGCTTACCAAGGAGGTCTACTCCTCCCTGTTCATCGGCATTCTGGTGGGCGGGCTGCTCTACTCCAACTTCGACTTTGAGGGGACCGTCCTCCACGCCTTTAACGACGGCATTGTGGCCTCCCTGTCTGACGGCTACAACGTGGGCATCCTGATCTTCCTGGTCATCCTGGGTGTGATGGTCTGCCTGATGAACAAGGCGGGGGGCTCCGCCGCCTTTGGCCGCTGGGCCAAGAAAAATATTAAGTCCCGGGCCGGGGTCCAGCTGGCTACCATCGTGCTGGGCTGTCTGATTTTCATCGACGACTACTTCAACTGCCTCACTGTGGGCTCTGTGATGCGCCCTGTCACCGATAAACAGAACGTGTCCCGGGCCAAGCTGGCCTACCTCATCGACGCCACCGCCGCCCCCATCTGCATCATCGCCCCCATCTCCTCCTGGGCGGCCGCGGTGGCCTCCTTCGCGGAGGACGGCCAGGGGCTGAACCTGTTCATCAAGGCCATCCCCTACAACTTCTACGCCCTGCTCACTGTGATTATGATGGTGGGCATGGTGCTGATGAAGGTGGAGTTCGGCCCCATGGCCCGGTATGAGAAGAACGCCGTGGAAAAGGGCGATCTGTTCTCCGGTTCCAACCCCTACGCCATACTGGACGAGGAGATGGACGAGTCCAAGGGCACCGTGTTGGACCTGGTGCTGCCCATTGTGGTGCTGGTGGCGGCCTGTATTATCGGCATGATCTACTCCGGCGGGTTTTTCTCCGGGGCCGGCTTTGTAGAGGCCTTCTCCAACTCCGACGCCTCTGTGGGGCTGATGCTGGGTTCCGCTTTCGGCCTGCTTTTCGCCTTTGTCTACTACTTTGTGCGCAGGTCCATGACCTTTAAGGAGATGATGGGCTGTATCCCCGAGGGCTTCAAGGCCATGGTTCCCGCCATTTTGATCCTCACCTTCGCCTGGTCCCTCAAAGGCATGACCGACTCTCTGGGCGCCAAGTACTTTGTGCGGGACTTTGTCCGGAGCGCCTCCGGCATCCAGGTGCTGCTGCCCGTCATTGTCTTTGCTGTGGGCTGCCTGCTGGCCTTTGCCACCGGCACCAGCTGGGGCACATTCGGTATTCTGATTCCCATTGTCCAGAACGTGTTTGAGATGAGCAACCCCATGGCCATCATCTGCATTTCCGCCTGTATGGCCGGCGCGGTCTGCGGCGACCACTGCTCCCCCATCTCTGACACCACCATCATGGCCTCTGCCGGAGCCCAGTGCGACCATGTGAACCATGTCTCCACCCAGCTGCCTTACGCCGTCTCCTGTGCGGTGGTATCGGGCGTCACCTACCTGATTGCCGGCGTGCTGGTGACGGCCGGGGCCCCTGGCATCATCGCTCTGCCCATCGGCATTGCGCTGATGATTGCGTTCCTCTTCGTGGCCAAGAGCGGCAAAGCCAATATCGCTTGAGAATAGAGGGAGGCCGCCCCGTCGGGGCGGCCTCCAGATTTTATTCTGCGGACTTCACATATCCGATCTTCACCGCCAGGTTTCGGGTGGCGATGTGGTCCAAAGCGGCCTTGCCCGTGTCCTTGTCCAAAACCTGCCCCTGGCGCTGACGGCCGTCGGCGCAGTCCATGACCACATAGAACTGGTCAAAGTTTGCGGTGGCGCAGCACATCCGGGCCTTGACCTCCTCCTGCCGCAGCCAGGCCCTGACGATCTGGCTGTAGGGGAGATAGGTAGCCCCGGAGAATTTGCGGAGGTAGAGGCAGTGCTCGCCCAGGTGCAGCTTCCCCGCGTTTCGGGCCTGGGCAAAGTCCTGCTCCAGCGCCTCGGCGGGCAGGACGGCGCCAGATATCTCGGGTTTGAACTTCATAAGACCGCCTCCTTGATTTTGGTTATTTTAACACACATGGGATGTGAACGCAAGTAGGGACGCGCTGTGAGGGGCCCCTACAAATAGAGCTTGTTTGAAACATGTCAATAGGCCCAAGAGGCGGTCCTTTTCCGCCATACTGCCCCAATTTTTCTTGCAATACATCCAGTATTCCTGGGAAAAATTGTGCTTGTCTGGCAGAAAAATCCCTGGCCGCTGTGCATCGTTCCATGTTTCAAACAGCGCCTAGTCTCCGGTCAGGCGCAAAAAATATCATAAAAGGTGTAAAAACCCCTTGACAACAGCCTGTCCCGTTGGTAAAATACTGAGGCCGCATTGAATGGGTAAGAGGAGGCGACCCGGCCGAGAAGGGCCGAGGCGTGACCGTACAAGCGGGGCAACCCCGCCCACGAGAGCGAGCCCGTCATAAAGGAGTTGAACAACATGCAGGCAATCATTGTAACCGGCGGCAAGCAGTACAAGGTGGCGGAGGGCGACACTCTGTTCATCGAGAAGCTGGAGGCCGAGGCCGGCCAGGCCATCACCTTCGACCAGGTGCTGGCGATTCTGGACGGGGACAAGGCCACTTTCGGCGCCCCCACTGTAGCGGGCGCTTCCGTGGCTGCCACCGTGGTCAAGAACGGAAAGGGAAAGAAGATCCGCATCTTCAAGTACACCCCCAAGAAGGGCTATCGTAAGCGCCAGGGCCATCGTCAGCCCTACACCAAGGTGGAGATCGGCGCCATCAAGGCCTGATGACCACCGTTACCTTTCGATCTGAGGGCAGCCGCCTCACCGGTCTTGAGATGAAGGGCCACAGCGGCTATGCCCCCCAGGGAGAGGACATCGTCTGCGCCGCGCTCACCAGCGCCATACGTCTCGTCGAGTGCGCGTGCAACGACGTGCTGGGGCTGGAGGCCCCGGTTAAGGTGCGGGACAAAGACGCGTCCATCTCCTTCAAACTCCCCAACGGCCTGGGCCAGACCCACGAGAAGACCTGCCAGACCCTTTTGGCGGCCCTTCTGGTCCACTGTGTCCAGCTGGCGGAGGAGTACCCTGAAAATATTACCGTCTTGGAGGTGTAAGAGATGCTGAATATCGGTTTACAGTTTTTCGCCCATAAAAAGGGCGTGGGTTCCACCCGCAACGGCCGCGATTCCAAGGCCAAGCGGCTGGGCGTGAAGCGGGGCGACGGCCAGTTTGTGCTGGCCGGTAACATCCTGGTCCGCCAGCGGGGCACACATATCCACCCCGGTGTCAACGTGGGCAAGGGCAGCGACGACACTCTGTTTGCCATGAAGACCGGCCGGGTGAAGTTCGAGCGCCTTGGTAAGGACCGCAAGCAGGTCTCCATTGTGGAAGAGGCCGCTGCGGAGTAAAATCAGCAAGCCGCAAACGGAATTCGTTTGCGGCTTGTTTCATAGCGGCTTGCCGCCAGTTTCCAAGGGGCGGGGCGGAGACAGAGACCGGAGTGCAGTCCCGCGCCAATCCATAGTCTTAAAAATGAGAAAAAATCAGAGGAGGTTTTGTGATGGAGTACAGAAAATTTCCCCAGGGCATTGCTCTGCGTCTGGATCCGGGGGAAGAGGTTGTGGAGTGCCTGACCCGGCTGGCAGATCAGGAGAAGATCCAGCTGGGGACCGTTTCGGCGCTGGGGGCGGCCAATGACGTCACCATCGGCATTTTCGACACGACAGAGAAGAAGTACTACACCCGGCGCTACCAGGGGGAGTATGAGATCTCCGCCCTGGTGGGCAGTGTGACCCGGCAGGAGGGGAAACCCTACCTCCACCTGCATGTCACCATCGGCAATCCGGTGACTGGGGAGGTACATGGGGGCCACCTGTCCGCCTGTACCATCAGCGCCACACTGGAGCTGTTTTTGCAGATCTGGGAGGGACAGATTGGCCGGAAATTCAGCGACACCGTGGGGCTGAACCTGCTGGAGTTTCAGGGGGAGTAAATACACCTGGAAGGGAGCTGACATATGGACCCTAAAACATGTATGCACACCGGGCAGCTATACCTGCCTGGGGACGAATCCCTCCAGCGGGAGCAGCTGAAATGTCTGGACCGCCTCCACGAGTTCAACCAGATCAACCCCTCAAACCTGGAGCGGAAGACCGCCCTGTTGCGGGAGATGTTCGCCGAGATCGGGGAGGACTGCTATATCGAGACCCCATTCCACGCCAACTGGGGCGGGCGGCATGTCCATTTCGGAAGAAATATCTACGCCAATTTCAACTTGACTCTGGTGGACGACACCCACATCTATGTGGGGGACTTCTGTCAGATTGGCCCCAATGTGGTGCTGGCCACGGCGGGCCATCCCATCTGCCCTGAACTGCGGGAGCGGGCCTATCAGTACAATGCCCCTGTGCGCATCGGCCGCAACTGCTGGCTGGGGGCGAATGTGGTGGTTGTCCCCGGCGTTACCATCGGGGACAACGTAGTGGTGGGGGCGGGCAGCGTGGTCACCCACGACCTGCCCAACAATGTGGTAGCTGTGGGCAACCCCTGTCACATTCTGCGGGAGGTAAACGACCGAGACCGGGAATACTATTTTAAGGACCGAAGAATTGACCCGGCTGTGCTGTGAGGAGAATGTGGCCGGGCGCGGGGCGGCGGCGGACCGAGAGAGGAGCGGAGTCCATGGAACAATGGCTGTATGTAATGTTTATCGAGAAGACCAAAAGCTACAACCGGCTGACCAAGGCCGCTGTGGAGCGGCACGTGGCCAATCTGAGGGCCCTGGACGAGGGGGGACACATTGAGCTGGCCGGTGTGTTCAAGGGCTACCCCGGCGTGGCCGGGATGTATATTCTCCGGGCGGAGAGCTATGAGGCGGCTGAGGAGCTGTGCAGACAGGAACCCCTGGTTGTGGAGGGCTTCGCCACCTACAAGCTGAAGGCGCTGCAGCCGGCGAATCGGGAGAACAACTATTTGCTTTAAAAAGGAGGTGCCCGAGATGGCAGCACCCTTTGTAGATACGGCGAAGATCACCGTCCGCTCTGGGAACGGGGGCAACGGCGTGGTGTCCTTCCACCGGGAAAAGTACGTGGCCAACGGCGGCCCTGACGGGGGGGACGGCGGCCGGGGCGGAAACATCGTGGTGGAGGTCAACGACCACATGTCCACCCTGATGGACTTTCGCTACAAGCGGAAATACACTGCCGGTAGCGGCGCCGACGGCGCGGGCAAGCGGTGTACCGGCCGGGACGGGGAGGACTTGGTCATCCGGGTGCCCCGAGGCACCGTCATCCGGGACGCGGAGACCCGGGAGATCATTCAGGACATGTCCCAGACTGACCGGTTCGTGCTGTGCCGGGGGGGCCGGGGGGGCTGGGGCAACCAGCACTTCGCCACCCCTACCCGGCAGGTGCCCCGGTTTGCCAAGGCGGGCCTGCCCGGCCAGAGCCGGGATGTGGTGCTGGAGCTGAAGCTGCTGGCCGACGTGGGGCTGGTGGGCTTTCCCAATGTGGGCAAGTCCACCCTGCTCAGTGTGGTCAGCCGGGCCCAGCCCAAAATTGCCAACTACCACTTCACCACCCTGTTCCCCAACCTGGGGGTGGTCTATGTGGAGGAGGGGGTGTCCTTCGTCATGGCGGATATCCCCGGTATCATCGAGGGGGCGGCCGAGGGGGCCGGCCTGGGCCACGACTTCCTGCGGCACATCGACCGGTGCCGGCTGCTGATCCATGTGGTGGATGTCTCCGGTTCCGAGGGGCGGGACCCGGTGGCCGACTTTGAGGCCATCAACGAGGAACTGAAGCAGTACTCCCCCCAGTTGGCCGGGCGGAAGATGATTGTGGCGGCCAACAAGGTGGATATCATGGGGGACGACTCTCTGCTGGACCGGCTGCGCTCCCATGTGGAGGGGTTAGGGCTGGAGCTGGTGGAGATTTCCGCCGCCGCCCATCAGGGTACCCGAGAGCTGATGCTGCGCACCGCCCAGCTGCTCCAGGAACTGCCCCCCGTGACGGTGTACGAGCCCACCTACGTGGAGCGCCCACCCGAGGTGGACACCGACGGGGCGGTGGATATCCAGGAGTTCGACGGCACCTGGGTGGTGGACGCCCCCTGGCTTCAGCGGCTTATTGC
Organism: uncultured Oscillospiraceae bacterium; assembly: GCA_948616425.1. Classification (GTDB taxonomy): domain Bacteria; phylum Bacillota; class Clostridia; order Oscillospirales; family Oscillospiraceae; genus Lawsonibacter. The sequence goes on along the minus strand of CAPGBJ010000001.1, from coordinate 20,230 downwards.
CAACGTCAACTTCGGCGACTACGAGTCTCGGAACTGGTTTGACCAGAAGCTGCGGCAGTCCGGGCTGTTCGATAAGCTGGAGGAGATGGGGATTAAAGACGGGGATATCGTGTCCCTGTACGACTTGGAGTTTGAGTATCAGAGGTAAGGGCATTGCCTCAAGTGGCCCCCCTTCACAGGGGGGCTTTTTTATGTCTGTCCCAATTCTTTTTCGTATTCCCGCCTCCTGCGGGGGCGGGAATCACAAGGCTGTTCCCCCTCGGAGGAACACACAAGCGAATTGGGAATTATGTCTCAATTGTCAGCCCCGGCTTTCCCTGCTTTACCGCCTCCACCAGCAGGAGAAAGGGGGGATGACCCGGCCCGTGGGCGGCCAGCTTGAGTCGCTTGGGCTCCAGGCGGCAGGCCCGGAGGGCGCACAGGACGTCCACCAGCCGCTCCGGGCGGTGGCACAGGGCAAAACGGCCCCCGTTTTTCACCAGCCGCCCGGCGGCGGCGCACAGCTCCTCCAAAGAGCAGCACTCCTCGCTCCGGGCGGGACCGCCGCTTGTCCCGCTGCCCACGGGGAAGTAGGGCGGGTTGGAGATGGCCAGCTCAAAGGCGCCGGCGGGCAGGGGGGCGGTCCGCAGGTCTCCGGTGATGATCCGGCCGTCCAGGCGGTTGGCCTCCAGATTTTTTCGAGCGGTCTGGGCGGACAGGGGGTGAATCTCCACCCCGGTAAAGCTCAGCTTTTCCGCCCGTCGGGCCAGCAGCAGGGGCAGGGCGCCGCTGCCCGTCCCCAGGTCGCACACCCGCCAACCCGGTCTGACGCTGGAAAACGCCCCCAGGGCCAGTGTGTCGCCCCCCAGGGGGAAGACGCCGTCTGGCCAGGACAGGGTGTAAGGGCCCAGCTGTTCCATTCTCATATAGAAATACCTCTCAAAAGAAATTGTGAGAAAAAGATACCACAATTCTGTCAGCTGTGCTATAATATTTTGGAAATTTGGAAAAAGGGGGCGGCGACATTGGCCGGTACCTTATATTTGGTCCCCACTCCCATCGGCAACCTGGGGGATATCTCCGGACGGGCGGCGGAGACGCTGGCCTGCGTGGACTTTATTGCCGCCGAGGACACCCGTGTAACGGTAAAGCTGCTCAACCACCTGGGGATCAAAAAGCCTATGGCCTCCTACCACCGGCACAGCGCCCAGGCCAGCGGTCAGGCCATCCTGAATCGGCTCCAGGACGGGGAGAGCTGTGCCCTGGTCACCGACGCGGGCACCCCTGCCATCTCCGACCCGGGGGAGGAGTTGGTGGCCCGGTGCGCCGCCCTGGATATCCCGGTGTGCGCCATCCCCGGGCCCTGCGCCCTGGTCACCGCGCTGGCCGTCTCGGGCCAGCCCACCGGGCGGTTCACCTTCGAGGGCTTTCTAGCCATGAACAAGAAGAACCGCCGCGCCCATCTGGATTCCCTCCGGGGGGAGGCGCGGACCATGATCTTTTACGAGGCCCCTCACAAGCTGGTGGCCACCCTCCAGGACTTGGCGGAGGTGTTGGGGGCGGAACGACCTGTCACCCTGTGCCGGGAACTGACCAAGCTCCACGAGGAGATCCGGCGCACCACTCTGGGGGAGGCCGCCGTCTGGTATCAGGAGAACGCCCCCAAAGGGGAATTTGTGTTGGTGATCCGGGGGGCGGAGTCTGTAGAGGCGGAAGAGCCCACCCTGGAGGACGGACTGACGCTGGTGAACAAGCTGCGGGAGGAGGGACTATCCCTCCGGGACGCGGTCCGTCAGGCGGCAAAGGAGCTGGGACTGTCGAGAAATCAGCTGTATGACCTGGCGGTAGATTCGTAGGGACACGGCAAACTGTGCCCCTGTATCAAAAGGAAATCTGCACCGATCCCCAAAAAATGGATAGAATAGAGAGAGAAACCATATAAAAGAGGTGCTGCCCAATGAATCGAAATATTGAGGACTATATTAGGCCGGGGGCCCGTGCCCATCTGGTGGGGGTAGGCGGGGTGTCCATGGCCCCCCTGGCCGAAGTGCTGAAGGGGAAAGGGGTCGACATTACCGGCTCCGACATGCGGGAGAGCGAGACGGTAGAGCGGCTCCGGTCGCTGGGAATCCCGGTGACCATCGGCCATCTGCCCGGGAGCGTGGAGGGGGCGGGCTGTGTCATCCGCACCGCCGCCGTCCACGACGATAACCCGGAGATTGCCGCCGCTTTGCGGGCCGGTATCCCCGTCTTTGAGCGGGCCCAGGCCTGGGGGGCGATCATGGGGCACTATAAAAATGCCCTGTGCGTGGCGGGCACCCACGGCAAGACCACGACCACCTCCATGTGTACCCACATCTTCCTGGCTGCCGGCCGGGACCCCTCGGTGATGATCGGGGGTACCCTGCCCATTCTGGGGGCGGGGCATCGGGTGGGGCATGGGGACACCATCATCGCCGAGTCCTGCGAATACTGCAACTCCTTCCTGTCCTTCGCGCCCACGGTGGCGGTAATCCTCAACGTAGAGGCCGACCATCTGGACTTCTTTCAGGACCTGAAGGACATTGAAAACTCCTTCCGGAAATTTGCGGAGCTGGTGCCCGCTCCTGGCGGCCATGTGGTGGCCAACTGGGACAACACCAACGTGAGAGAGACCTTGGAGGGCTTTCAAAAGTCCTGCTTTACGTTCAGCCTGACAGACCGCATGGCCCACTGCTGGGCAGACAACCTCACTTGGGACCGGGGACTGCCCAGCTTCGATGTGATTGCCATGGGGGAGAAATACGCCCATGTATCCCTGCGGGTGGGCGGCATCCACAACGTGTCCAACGCCCTGGCCGCCGCCGCCGCCGCCTATGTGCTGGAGGTGCCGGGGGAGGCGGTGGAGGAGGGGCTGGCCTGCTTTACCGGAGCGGGACGCCGCTTTGAGAAAAAGGGGAGCTGTCACGGGGCCGACGTCTACGACGACTACGCCCACCACCCCGACGAGCTGCGGGCGCTGCTGACCATGGCCAAGACGCTGGGCTATCAGCGGGTGGTCTGCGCCTTCCAGCCCCACACCTACACCCGTACCGCCGCCTTCTTTGACGACTTTGTGGAGGTGCTAAAGCTGGCCGACGTGGCGGTCCTGGCAGAGATCTATGCCGCCCGCGAGACCGACACCCTGGGGATGTCCTCACGAAGGCTGGCCGAACAAATACCGGGCGCGGTCTGCTGTGGAAGTCTGGAGGAGGTGGCATCCCAGCTGGCGGCCCTGGCTCAGCCCGGCGACTTGATCCTCACCGTGGGCGCGGGAGATATCTACCTGGCCGGGGAGGCGCTGGTCCGAAAAGGTTAGATTTCAACTTTTTTTCTTCTTATATCTTTACAAAACATATCTGGAGGTGTAAAATAGAGGGAGCGACACGGCGATAGGGAGGGGCGGCACATGGACGAACGGAGCAAGAGGAGTATGACCTGGCAGGCGGCGCTGCTCACCGTATGTGGCGGAACGCTGCTGGTACTCCTCTTTGGAATGCTGGTCATTCGCTACCGGACGGTGGAGGCGGAGCTGGACCGAATGCTGATGGAAAGTCTGACTGCCCACACGGTGGAGTCTGGGGAGGGCGCGGGCTATCTGATCCGCTATGCGGAGACCGTGCTGAAAAATGTGGACCTTCTGATTGAGGAGGAGGCCGGGGCGCCGGAGAAGGACTGGGTTGAGCCTATGGTGAAGACGTTCAACCTGGTGGACGACCGTATGGACCTGCGCTACCTGGACCGGGCAGACCTGTCCACCGCCGACTGGGGCGCTGCGGAGCCAGAGCTGCTTAACCGCGTATTGTCGGGGGAAGCGGTGATCAGCGGGCTGATCCCTGCCCCCGAGGGGGAGCGCCGTTACCTGGTTGCGGTCCGGCCAGTGGAGTGGGACGGGCAGGTTGTGGGTGCGCTGCAGGCCAGTGTAGAGGCCGGAACTCTGCTCCAACAGGGAAAGCACTCCACATTTTTTCACAACGTCCACAGTGTCATTGCCGGAGCGGATGGCCGCGCTGTTTTTGGCAGCAGGCCGGAGGTCGAGGGGAGAGACCTTGTGGAGTTGGGCGCCGGAAACGGCATTACCGCCCGGGATGGCGAGGCCTTCGTCGCCCGTTACCAGGAGGAGGAGACGGGCTCCTTCTACTACGATCCGCCTGAGGGCCGCTTTTATGTGGCCTGGGCCCAGGTGGGGTACAACGGCTGGCGCGTGGTCCAGTTCTCTCAGTCTCCCAGCGTGCAAATTGAGCGCAACTCCATGGTGCAGACCGCAGTGATGCTGGTGAGCCTGGTGGCCTGCTGTGTGCTGGCGGCTATGATCTGGCGGCAGCGGGCCAAGCTGGCGGAGGAGAAGCTGCGCTATGATGCGCTGGCCCAGTTCAAGGATACGCTGCTGTTTGAGTACGACTGCGCCAGTGACAGTTTGGAATTCACCTCCAATGCCCTGGAGACACTGGAGCTGGACCGCGCCCGGCTGGAGGGGGTCACAGACGAGGGGAGCGACTTCCCTGTGTTCCACCCGGAGGATCTTGGAAATGTGCGCCGGCGCCTGCGCGAAGCCTGCAATATGGCTCCAGACCAGATTGAGCATGACCGCACCCGCATGAAGAAGCGGGACGGGGGTTACAGCTGGTATCGGACCCAGTACAAGGCGGTTTTTCTCCCGGATGGCCGGCTCACCCGGGTAATTGGAACGCTGACAGACATCAGCCTCCAGATGGACCGGGAACAGGAACTGCGCAAGCAGGCCCAGCAGGACCCGCTCACCGGCCTGAATAACCGGGCGGGGGTCAAGCTGATTAATGCCCGTCTGGAGCAGATATCCAGGGGCGCGCTCTTCATGCTGGATCTGGACGACTTCAAATCCATCAATGATACATATGGGCACGCCGCCGGTGACAAGGTGTTGATTGCCATGGGCAGGGTGCTGAGGGAGACCTTCCGCGCCGACGACATTGTAGCCCGGGTGGGTGGGGACGAATTTGTGGCCTTCCTGTCCGGCTCTGACAACGGGACGATGGTGCATGAGAAGGCCCAGGAGCTGCTGGACCGGGTGCGCAGCCTGAAGATTGAAGGGGTAGATGTCCAATTCAGCGTCAGCATCGGGGTGGCCAGCGCCCCCACCCACGGCAGAACCTATGAGAGTCTCAGCGCCTCTGCGGATAAGGCCCTCTACGAGGTTAAGAACAGAGGGAAGGGCGGCTTTGCGATCCGATAAAGAAAGACCTCCGGCTAGGGCGGCGCTGCCCTGGCCGGAGGTCTTGTCTTATAGGTTCTGCTCCAAAATCTGCACGAAGACGTCGGGGGGCATCACGCCCACCTTGCGGTCGATCTCCTTGCCGTCCTTGAAAACGATGACGGTGGGGATACTGCTGACGCCGTAGTGGATGGCCAGCTCGCCCTCCTGGTCGGTGTTGATCTTGCCGATCACTGCTCTGCCCTCATACTGTTCTGCCAGGCTCTCAATCACGGGGCCCAGCATCTGGCAGGGCCCGCACCAGTCGGCCCAGAAGTCCACCATCATCAGTCCGCCCTCACTGAGGGCCTTGTCAAAGGTCTCCTTGTTGAAATGAATCATAATTTTCTTCCTTTCCTTGGTCTATAAGTGGTCTAAATAGTCGCAGGCGGACAGGGCCGCCACATGTCCTTCCCCCACCGCCTTGGCCACCTGAAGCGGCCCGCCGGTGCAGTCGCCGGCGGCAAATACCCCGGGGACGTTGGTGGCCATCCGGCGGTCCACCCGGATTACGTCGGCCTCCGTCTCCAAGTCGGGCAGCAGGTCGGTGGGGGCCACCGCCCGGCGGAGGATAAACACTCCGGCGCAGGGGAGCAGGGTGCCGTCCGCCTCCAAACCAGTGACGGCCTGTTCCCCTTTGACCGCCAATCTCCCGGCCTTCACATAGGGGATGCCTTCCGTCAGCCCGGTGGGCTGATGGGGGGAGACGTAGACCACCTGACAACCCAAGCTGTGGAGATAGTTGGCCTCCTGGGGGGCGTCGGGGGCCAGGCCCACCACGGCGACGGGCCGGTTTCGATAGAGCATTCCGTCGCAGGTGGCGCAGTAACTCACGCCCCGGCCCAGATAGGTCTCCTCGCCGGGGTACTTGGCCGAACGGACCACGCCCGGGGCCAGAATCAGGGCTCTGCCCTGGTATACCTGGGACCCAACCGTGAGGGAAAAGCCGTTCCAGGCCAGCAGAGAGAGGGCTCTGCCCACCACAAACTCCACCCCCAGCGCCTGGGCGTGCCGGTGAAACGCTTCCAGCATCTCCAGTCCGGTCCGACTGGGGAGCCCCAGATAGTTGTCCACCCGCTCCGCCTTGGCCAGGGGGCTGTCCTGCCAGCGGTTGCCGATGACCAGAACGCCCTTGTCCCGCCCCCGGGCGGCCACTGCGGCGGCCAGCCCGGCAGGGCCGGAGCCCAGAATCATGATGTCATATGCCATGTAATACTCCTTCTGTACCATCGTTTGACAGACAGCGGCACAATTTTTTGGGAAAACGCAGATGCCGGCGCGCCTCCCCTGACCGGTGGCAGGGACGCGCCGCAGAGGGTCCGCCCCTGTGTTGGGCGGTCATGGAAGTGTGGACGCGCCCCGCCCCTATCCCTGCTATTATACCCCCTTTTCCCGGCTGGAACAAGAGCTTTTAGGAAATACTTGCAAGGAAAGCGTTCCTGGTGTAAAATAACTCCATCGAAAAGGAGGAGAGAAGCCCATGTCTGACGAGATGAAAACTGCCGCCCTGGAAGAGGGCGGAACAGAGAGCCAGAATTTTATCCACCAGTTTATCCAGGAGGACACCGCCCCTGGCGGGCGGTTTGCCGGGATGCAGGTCCACACCCGGTTTCCCCCGGAGCCGAACGGCTACCTGCATATTGGCCACTGTAAAGCCCTGACCATCGACTTCGGCACCGCCGAGAAATTCGGCGGAATCTGCAACCTGCGCATGGACGACACCAACCCCACCAAAGAGGACGAGGAGTTTGTGGACGCCATTCAGGAGGACATCCGCTGGCTGGGCTTTGACTGGGGCGACAGGTTTTTTTATGGCTCCGACTACTTTGAGGAGGACTACCGCCAAGCGGAGCTGCTGATCCAGAAGGGGCTTGCCTATGTCTGCCAGCTGTCGCCAGAGCAGTTCAAGGAGTACCGGGGAGGGGTGGGCGTCCCCGCCCGGAGCCCCTGGCGGGACCGGCCCGTTGAAGAGAGCCTGGACCTGTTCCGCCGGATGCGGGCCGGAGAGTTCCCCGACGGGGCCATGACCCTCCGGGCCAAGATCGACCTGGCCAGCGGCAACTTCAACATGCGGGACCCGGTGATCTACCGGATCAACCACCTGCCCCACCACCGCCACGGGAACAAGTGGTGCATCTACCCCATGTATGACTTCGCTCACCCCATCCAAGACGCCCTGGAGGGCATCACCCATTCTCTGTGCTCCCTGGAGTTTGAGGCCCACCGGCCCCTCTACAACTGGGTGATTGAGAACTGCGACCTGCCCAGCAAACCCCGGCAGATCGAGTTTGCCCGGCTGGGCATCAACTACACCGTCATGTCCAAGCGGAAGCTGCGCCGCTTGGTGGAGGACGGCCGGGTGGCTGGCTGGGACGACCCCCGCATGCCCACCCTGTGCGGCCTGCGCCGCCGGGGCTATACGCCCCAGTCCATCCGGAACTTCTGCGAGCGCATCGGAGTGGCCAAGGCGGCCAATGTGGTGGAGTTCGGCTTTTTGGAGCACTGCCTGCGGGAGGACCTGAACGACCACGCCCGACGGGCCATGGCGGTTCTGCGGCCCATTCGGCTGACGGTGACCAACTACCCCGAGGGCCAGTCTGAGACCTTCGAGGTGGAGAACAACCCCAACGACCCCGCCGCCGGCGTCCGGCCGGTCACCTTCTCCCGGACCCTGTATGTGGAGGCGGAGGACTTTATGGAATCTCCTGTCCCCAAATACAAGCGGCTGTACCCCGACGGCCCGGAGTGCCGCCTAAAGGGGGCCTATCTCATCAAATGTACCGGCTGTGTGAAGAATGAAGCGGGCGATGTGGTTGAAATTCTGGCCACCTACGACCCCGAGTCCCGGGGGGGCAACCCGGCTGACGGCCGCAAGGTGAAGGGGGCCACCATCCATTGGGTAGACGCCGCCACCGCTGTGGAGGCCCAAGTGCGCCTATATGACAACCTGTTCTCCGACGCCGACCCGGACAGCGGGGACAAGGACTTTTTGGACTGCCTGAACCCCGGCTCTCTGGAGGTGCTCACCGGCTGCAAGCTGGAGGCCTCCCTGGCCGCCGCCCAGCCGGCGGACCGGTTCCAGTTCCTCCGCCTGGGCTACTTCTGCGCGGACAGCAAAGACTCCAAGCCCGGCGCTCTGGTCTTCAACAGGGCGGTCAGTCTGAAGGATGGCTTTAAATCCGGAAAATAGAATCTGGACAACATTGCGCATCGCTGAGGTTGCCGTCCTGGCAGAGGGCACAACACAGCGTGGAACAAGCTGAGACGGCGGCGGGCCCACGGGCCCGCCGCCGTCTGTCTATGTAGAAATTGTATAGTTGACACACTTGAAAAGGGGGCGACTCTGGGCGGTATCGGCGTGGGGATCACAGGTGCGTCAAAGGCAGCGGATATGGATTTAAAAGGCGCAGTTGTTCATGGAGCAGCACATACTTTTTTTCCACAATCCGGTCGCTGTGGTAATGCCCAAAGAACCAGGCTTGAAACTGGCACCGCAGCGACACCTCCTCCAGAAAGTCGGTGAGCGCGTCGGGGTGCCGGGGCTTCCCCTCCAGTGTGTTTTGAATGGTGGTGGGACAGCAGTGGGAGACGATGTAGTCCACTGCCCAGCCCTGCCGTTCCAAATTGGCCCGTGCGGTCTGATATTCCGCCTCGCAGGGCAGCTCCTCCTGCCACCAGGTGACGTGGTTAATCCGGTGCGGCATCCCCTGCAAGGTCAGCTGCCGGTGTTTTTGTTTGAACAGCGGGTCGTTCGGATTCAAGATACCGCCGGCGATGTCGTGGCTTTTGGCCCCGCCCATCACAAAAAAGGTGAGGTTCTGGATGTGGAAGACCTGCCCCCGAGTCAGGTGGATGACGGAGGGGCGGATATATTGGACCAAGCCGCCGTGCCACGTGTGGAGGGGATAGGTGGCCAGCAGATCGAAGTTTTCGTGGTTGCCGTCTATAAACAGTGTCGTAAAGGGCCGTTCCTCCAGCCAGTCCAGCCAGTAGCTGTCCTCCTGACCGCCGTCCCACACCCCGCCGAAATCCCCGCAGATCAAAACATAGTCCTCCTTGGTCAGGTCCGCCTGTTCAGGAAAGAAGAGGGGCCGGAAGCGGGTAAACTCCCCATGGGTGTCGCCTGTGATATAAATTGCCATGTATGTACCTCTCAGATATGATAGGAGCGGCAGCTGTGCCGGATGCGCTTGTGGTCGAAGGGACATGCAAAGGTAATGTCCATTATATCGGAACAGAGAAAGGAAAGTCAAGTGGGATTGTGCCGAGGGCAGAAAATCCAAAATACCCTTCCGATTGACGGCGTTGCGGGCCGCAGGAGGGGGAAAGAGGTAAAAATATGATAAGGCGGGCGGCGGACTGTTGGCCAGAAGTCGGAAAAACAGGAGGAAAAGTGGACTCATTGACCTCCAAAACGCAAGAAAATGGTAATATATTCTAATTTTGTAGAAAAATAGGGGAAAATAAAGATTGATATTTCCATAAAATTCCAGAAAATGACTTGCATATCTTGTCAACTTATGATAAATTGGTATCGGCAGGTCGAAATGGACCGGTAGAACGCGAAGTCGGGAACTTTTGACGGCCAAAATCATTATTTTAAAAAGGAGAGATCGAAATGGAGAGCGTCAAACGGATCGTAGTGGCCGACACAGGCGCGGAGTTCCGCAAAAGCCTGGTACGAACGCTGACAGATGAGCCCGGTCTCCAGGTTGTTGGCGAGACCGGGGACGGCCCTGAGCTGCTGCGCATGGTGCGAGAGCTGAAACCAGACGCCGTGGTGATGGAGATGGTCCTCACCGGGATGGACGGGCTAGACGTATTAGACGAACTGGCGAAGTTGAAGGACAGGCCCCGAGTACTGGTGTTGTCCAGCTATATCAAGGGTGGCGTGATAGACATGGCTGCGGCCAAGGGCGCAGACTTCTACATGACCAAGCCCTGCCGGGTATCCGCGGTAGGGGAGCGGCTGCGCCAGGTGATGACCTCTGGCGGTTTAGAGCCAGAGCAGGAGAGCGGACCCAGCCTGGAGAGCCAGGTAACCGCCATCATTCACGAGGTAGGCGTCCCGGCCCACATCAAGGGCTACCAATATCTCAGGGAAGCCATCATCATTGCGGTCAACGACATGGATGTGATCAACGCGGTGACCAAGGTGCTCTATCCAGAGGTAGCCAAGCGGTTTGGCACCACCGCCAGCCGGGTAGAGCGGGCTATTCGCCACGCCATTGAGGTGGCCTGGGACCGGGGCGACCTGGAGACCCTGCAAAAGTATTTTGGCTACACAGTTTCCAACGCCAAGGGGAAGCCGACGAACAGCGAGTTCATTGCCATGATTGCCGACCGTCTCCAGCTGGAGCGGCGGAAAAAGATTCAGTAGGGGAAAAACCGGCTTGCCTTTCCCTTCAGAATCTGGTATATTACACATATTACCCCTGAAGAGGGGCGAAATATGCCGGTTTTTATGGAGAAGAGCCGGCGTCAGAAAGGGAGACGCGATCCGATGACCATACAGTATACCCCCAAGGGGGTCTGCTCCCGGGCTTTTGAGATCCAGGTGGAGGAGGGCGTGATACAGTCTGTCCAGGTGATGGGCGGGTGTAGCGGCAATCTCCAGGGCCTGTCCTCTCTGCTGAAGGGGATGAAGGTGGAGGAGGCCATCCAGCGCATGGAGGGGATTCACTGCGGCGCAAAGTCGACCTCCTGCCCGGACCAGATAGCGCAGGCATTGAAAGAGGCATTGTAAGCACAAAGCCCGGAACCACTCATGGTTCCGGGCTTTGCTTCGTAGAGGGCTGCGACTAGGCGCTGTTAGAAAAATGGAACTATGCCCAACGGCGAGAAATTTTATCGCCAGAGGAAGCCAATTTGACGCAGGAATACTGGATGTATTTCAAGGAAAATTGGCAAAGCATGGCGGAAAAGAGCCGGCGTTTGGGCATGTTACCATGTTTCAAACAAGCCCTAGGTCAATTTCGGTCCCACCCCGGGGATCAGGCTGATCAGCCAGGCGAAGGGGAGGGAGAGCAGGAAGCACACCAGAGCGAACAGGGGGACCGACAGGGCGGGGGAGGGGGCCAGCAGAGACAGTCCGAACCGCTGGAAAACCAGCGGCCAGATCTGGTGGATCAGGTAGACGCCAAAGGCGTAGGCCCCCATATCGTAGATGGTCCGGCGGCGGGAGCGCTCCTCGCTGACGCCCAGCACGTAGCGAAACAGGGCGCAGAGGGCGGCGGCAGTGAGCAGCACATTGGGGGCCATGAGCCGCTGCCACAGTTCCCAGCCGCCCCCAATCAGCCTGGGGCCCATGAGGGTCAGGGCCAGCCCCAGGGCGCCCAAGATGTACAGGATGTACTCCGCCGGCCTGCTGATGGTGAAGTGACGCAGATACCACCCCCCCACATAGCACCCCACCCAGCCCAGCACCAGCTGGACCCGCAGCAGCTCCAGCAGGCGGACGGGGATGCTGTCCGGCCAGAAAGCGGCCCATGTGGGGAGCAGGGAGACGAACAAAAAACAAAGCCCCAAGAAGTAGCGCAGTTCCCCCTGGCTGGCGGAGGAGGCGAAGCGGTGGATCACCGGGTGGACTAGATAGAGCCCGATAAGGGGGTAGAGGAGCCACAAATGGTGGTATACGTCCCCTTTTGCCACGGATAGCAGGATATCCGCCAGCCCGCTCAGTGTGAAATTGCCGCCCTCCCCCGCCAGCAGGCGGGAGAGGATGGCGTATACCGTCCCCCAGAAGACCAGCAGCCCAAGGGTGGGCAGGGCCAGCCCCGTCAAAGCGGCGGACACTTGGGGCTTGCCCTCCTCCAGGGCGAACATCCCCCACAGCATGAACAGCGCCGGGATGGACCACAGGGTCAGCCCCTCATAGACGGACAGGGCCTGCCAGCCGCCGGACCCGGCTTCGGTCAGCTGCTGTCCCCTCTGGGCCAGCGGCAGCATGATGGCGCACAGCACGGTAAACACCCGAAAGAAGCCGGGCCACCCCGGATTGTGGTCTGTCTTAGCCATCACTTCTTCTCCGGCACAATCTCAATCCAGTAGCCGTCGGGGTCGGTGATAAAGTAGATGCCCATAGCGGGGTTTTCAAAGCAGACGCAGCCCATGGCCTTGTGCTTTTCGTAGAGGGCGTCGTACTGGTCGGTGTGGAAGGCCAGGTGGAACTCGCACTCTCCCAGGTTGTAGGGCGCGGTGCGGTCTCGAAGCCAGGTCAGCTCCAGCTGGAAGGGGGAGCCCGCCTCGTCCCCCAGGTAGACCAGCTTGAAAGAGCCGTCCTCCGCCTCCTTCTCCCGTACGGGGGACAGCTTCAGAGCCTCCCGGTAGAAGGCCAGGCTTTTGTCCAGATCCAGAACATTGAAATTGAAGTGGTAGAAGGTTGTCATGGTCATTTCTCCTTTGTCATAGATTATTCCGCTTTTTTGTCCACCCACTCGGGCTTGAATTTAGAGTAGATGATCTTCTGCTCGCTGTACAGCCCGTGGTAGCCGGACAGCATGTAGGCCACCCCGCAGCACAGGGCATAGAGGGGGAACCCCTCGATGCCGAACAGTTCCAGGGCCAGCAGGATAGAGGTGAGGGGGCAGTTGGTGGCGCCGCAAAATAGGGCGGCCATCCCCAGGGCCCCGGCGAAGCCGTGGGGCAGGCCCAGCAGAGGTCCCACCCAGGTGCCAAAGGCGCAGCCGGTGAACAGCACAGGGACGATCTCGCCGCCTCGAAAGCCGGCGCCCAGGGTCAGGGCGGTGAACAGAATTTTCAGCAGGAAGGCCTCCGGAATGGTGTCCCCGGCCAGCAGCTGCCGGATGACCCCATCCCCGGCACCGTTGTAGGTCTGGCTGCCCACCGCCAGGGTGAGTCCCAGCACCAGCCCCCCGCCGACAGCCGCCCGCGCCAGAGGGTCGGGCAGGTATTTGGCGTAGAGCTTCGGGGCGGCGTGCATGGCCCTGCAAAAGAAGATGGACAGCGCCGCGCACAGCGCGCCCATGGCGGCAGCCTGGAGGATGGGCAGCGGTTCCAGGCCCAGAGCGCCGTGGACCGGGTAGCCGTGGATGGCGTGGAGGCCAAAGGCGTGGGCCACCAGGGCCGCCGAGTAGGAGGACAGCAGACAGGGCACCATGGCGGCGTAGTACATCCGCCCCACCGTGACCACCTCCATAGCGAAGAGGACGGCGGTGAGGGGGGTGCCAAAGAGGGCGGAGAAGGCGGCAGCCATGCCGCACATCACCACAATCCGCCCGTCGTGCTGGTCCAGGCGCAGCTTGCGGCCCACATAGGCGGACAGGGAGGCGCCCAGCTGAAGGGCGGCCCCCTCCCGCCCGGCAGATCCCCCCACCAGGTGGGTGAGGATGGTGGATAAAAAGATCAGGGGGGCGGTGCGCAGCTTCAGTCGTTCCGCGTCCCGCACCGCCACCAGCACCAGATTGGTGCCCCGGTCCTTCTCCATGCCGCACACCCGATACAGCAGCACAATGGCCATGCCCCCCAGGGGCAGCAGCCAGATCATGGAGGGATGCTCCCCCCGCAGTTCGGTGGCCAGGTCGATGCCCAGGTGAAAGGCCACCGCCACCAGACCCACAACCACGCCGGTCAGACAGGAATACAGCAGCCACTTGACGAAGGTCAAGCCCTCGGCAGCATATCCCCGCGCCCGCTCAGATAGCTGAGGCATATTCCATTCTCCTCTCTCTCCCGGGGCCCGCCAGCCCCGACCCGAAGGATAGAAAAAGTATATCATATTCCCCGGGATTTTCCACCCCAAAATCTATTTTCCTCTGAAAAAAGAGAGAACCCCTTGCCATTTCCGGGGATTTGTGTTAACATGTTGCCTGTATCACTGTACTTTTTGCCTTTAAAAGGAGGTCATTTTCGTGGACGAGGGCCAAATATGGCTTATCCTGCTCGCGGTCAGTCTTTGTATCAACATCGCTCAGCTTCTTTGGCGGCCTGTGCTCAGCCTGCTGCACCGAAAGGACCAGGTGTCTGAGGACAACATTATGGCCATGGTGGAGGAGGGCGAGGAGTCCGGGGCCATCCAGACCAATGAGAAGGAGTTCATCGAAAACGTCTTTGAGTTTGACAACACCGCCGCAAGAGATGTGATGGTCCACCGCACCGACATGGTCACCCTGCCCGCCGACGCGGGGGAGGAGGCCATTCTGGACGCCATCCGCCAGTCCGGCCTTTCCCGCTTCCCGGTGTACGGGGACGATGTGGACGATATTGTGGGGGTGCTGTCCACCCGAGACTACCTGCTCAACTTTCACCAGCCCAACCCTCTGCCGCTGAAGGAGCTGCTCCGCCCGGCCTACTTTGTCCCCGAGACGGTGGCGGCCGATGTGCTCTTTCGGGATATGCAGGGTAAAAAGACCCACATGGCCCTGGTGGTGGACGAGTACGGCGGCACCAGCGGCCTGGTCACCCTGGAGGACCTGTTGGAAGAGCTGGTGGGCAACATCTACGACGAGTTCGATCCCCAGGAGGAGCAGGAGATTATCCAGCTGGATAACGCCCATTGGCGGGTGTCCGGTTCCGCCGATCTGGAGGAGTTGGCCGAGGCCATGGGCTTTGAGCTTCCCGAGGACGAGGAGATGGACTACGATACCCTGGGCGGCCTTGTCTTTTCTCAGCTGTCCGTGATCCCCGAGGACGGCAGCCGTCCCCTGGTGGAGGCCCTGGGCCTGCGCATCCAGGTGGAGGAGTTGTGTGACCGCCGGGTGGAATGGGCCCTGGTGGAGAAGTGGAGCCCCGAACCGGAGGGGGAAAGGGATACAGATACATAACAAATCCCGCCAGCTGAATTTGTGTCCGAACGTCACGGTGTCCCTCTCATCTGAGATCCAGGCTGCGCACATGTGCGGCATATGGCGGCCTTTGCCTAGTGTGTTCCATTTCCTGAGAGGGGGCGGACTTCTCCTGCCGGACGCTCCCGTCAACAGTATCTGCTGGCTGCTGGTCTGTGGATGATGTGTCCCCTGCCCATACCAGATCCGTCAGAAGGCTATGTGGATATTTGGGTATCATGCAGACGACAAAAAAGAAACCTTTGGCCTGGGCCAAAGGTTTCTTTTTCTCTTTATGGGACTAAAGCTTGTTTGGGGCATATCAGTACGCCCAGGACGCGGTCCTTCTGCCGCCATGCCTCCCCAATTGTTCTTGCAGTCCGCCCGACGCGCCTGCGTCAAATTGGCTTTGCCCGGCATCAAAAATACCCCCGCCGCTGTGCCTATTTCCATGACTCAAACAAGTCCTAAGCTGACGAGATTTTTTACCGCACTTCGATGGCGCTCACCGGGCAGTTGTCCGCCGCTGCCTGGACCTGGTCGGCCAGATCAGCGCCCAC
The DNA here is from genome assembly GCA_948616425.1 of uncultured Oscillospiraceae bacterium. Lineage (GTDB taxonomy): Bacteria > Bacillota > Clostridia > Oscillospirales > Oscillospiraceae > Lawsonibacter. The sequence continues at coordinate 4,661 of CAPGBJ010000001.1, read as the reverse complement.
CTTCGGGGTGAAGGCGGCGGCGGTGCCGCCGTCAGTGAGGAAAAATACGTCGGGGCAGGTGCTGGCACACAGACCGCAGCCGATGCAGTTTCCGTTTACATGGACCTCCATGGGGATACCTCCTTGTCAATGAGATGGTTCCCCTAGTATGTCCGTATCTGGCGGACATATACATAATTGCCCCTTATCGGACTCTTTTTGAACCGATAAGGGGCAATTTTTGCTCTTTTGACGCTGTATATTTTATAAAAATATTACGATTTGTATTGTGGTCCATCTCTGGCAGACACTGCAAACCGCTTGCCGGCGGCCCAGGGTTGTTTCATTCAAAGGTCCCCAGGAACAGGGGGACGCCGGTTTGAAGGTCCACAATGCCGTAGAGGAAGGGCCGGTCCAGCACCAGAGTGATCCCCTCCTGAGACGGCATTCCGCCTCCAGTGGCGGCCACCACCGTGGCGGCGGCCGCCTCAGTTCCCTTTTCATTGACTGCGATTTTGGCCGCGTGGATTACCTGGGAAATGACGTATCCGTCTGGACTGGTCCCGAGGTTGGAAAAGTTGGCTAAATCGGGGAGAAAGGCCTCTTCTATTCCCAATTCTGGCAGGATTTTGCTCAGATTTCCCCTCCACTCCGCCTCAAATTTTGGCATGGAAAAGTGGAGGAAATGGGTGCTCTCCCGGCTGTCAATGAGCTGGGTCAGGCCACTCCCCTCCAGGGTGTTCAGCCAGGCCCCCAAATCCGGGGAATCCGGGTATAAATCGGGCAAAATTGCGAAGAAGGCCAGCCGCCCGTCGTCGTAGGGCAGTACCACCCCCTGTGCCCCCTTGCCCTGCATATAGCACAGCTGTGTGGAGCCCGTGCTTAAAAACTCCATCCGCTTGTCGGCCCCGTCAGCGTGGTGAAAGTCCATCTCCCGGGTATCGCGGGGATTGAACTCCTGGAGCCATTTATTCTTTAAATAGAGGGCATTTACCAGCAAAAGGGCAGTATTTTCAGAAAATGGCTGGTCGATGATTTTGGGGATCAGCTTGCCGGTGTGGTCGGACACCCAGCCGTTCAGGTCGTCTACAATGCGGGGGCTTGACAGTTCCCCTTGGAAGACCTGGGCGTCAAAGATCCCCCGGCACTTGCCCACAAATTCGTCCTTGATCTGACCGTCAGGGTCCACCCAGAGGCTGTTGGCGATGGAGCACTTGGTGGAACCGGTGAGGTTTTGATAGTCCTGCGTCAGCTGGACGCAGGCCCCATTCAGCTCCTCCAGCTCTGCTCCGCCGCCCAACACCGCTTGGAACTGAGTCAGGGTGTTTCCGTCTGCGCCGTTGGCCGCCATAGATAGCGCCAGGGCTACCGACAGAGGGGAGATCAGCGTAGAGGTTTGATCCGCCTCCCGAGTCCTCTGCAACAGCTCCAGGCCGAAATGGGCCAGAGCCTGGCTGACCTCCTCGCTGTCGGAGGGGGTTGTGGACAGCTTGGGCGCGGTGAGCTCCTTTGCGGCGGAGGCCTGGAAGCAGCCGGGCAGCAGGCCGAGGCATACAGCGCAGGCCAGGAGCAGAGTAAGGGTTCGTCTCATGGGGGTACCTCCTTTACTAGGGCCACTGCTTGTCGTGGCCACATCCAAAATGGCGGGTATACGGACACGACAAGTCGTGTCTTTACATCCGCCTACCACTTAATAGACGAAAACTGGGGCGGGCGGTTTCACATTTTTGAAGGTTTTTTGGAAAAAATCAAGAGGAATTTTCTTGACGGCGGGGAACAGGGATGGTATAATACCACTTCGTGGTGGTAGGGGCATTGCGCCCAGAAGTTCTGAATCTCTGAGTATATCCGCCGCGAAATAGCGGCTCCTGACTTGGAGATGGGGAGCTTGGAACGAGACGAGAAATGCAGACCGGAGGCCGCGCGGCGGACCTGTCTGTAATTTGAGTTGGAGCGCGCGCGACCCGGTCCCAAATGGACGAGGGAGTGCTCAGGCTTACCGCTTCATTTGCCCGATGAAGTTTTCCTGAAAAGGGGAAAGTGAGGGGTACCAGTTATGATTCCAGAACTCAGCGGTCCCAACAAGGTTGTGGGGGCCAAGCAGGCCAAACGTGCCCTGCGGGACGGCCGGGCCGCCCGGCTGTATATGGCCATGGACGCCGACCCCCGTCTGCTCCAGCCCCTGGTGCAGGACGCGGTCAACCGGCAGGTGCCGGTGGTCCAGGTGCCCTCTATGAAGGAGCTGGGCACGTCCTGCGGCATTGCCGTGGGGGCCGCCGTGGCGGTTTTGCTGAAATGATGTTGGTCCGGAAAAGGCCCCTTTGAAAAGGGGCTGTCAGCGGTCGGCTGACTGAGGATGGCGTTTTGCAAGGCAAAACATACGAAGTAAGCAAAGCTTTGCAGGTCTGATTCATGATTCATTTCACACGTTTCGCCTGGGGCGAAACACAATTCTGCGGCATCCGCTGCACAAATGCCACCTCCTTGTGAAAGGAGACTCCCCAGCCCCCTCTGTCGCTTTGCGACATTTCCCACTGATTAGGGGGGCGCCGGCCGCCTGCGGGCGGGACGAAAGTTTTTGGTTTTAACAAAAGAGGGATAAAAATTCCCAAATTTGTTAAAATATATATCACGCCCTGAAACGGGGCAGAATTGAGGAAAGGAGGAAATCCACTCATGCCTACTTTTAACCAGCTGGTGCGCAAGGGCCGCACAATGGCGGCGTACAAGTCCACCTCCCCCGCTCTTCAGCACGGTCTGAACACCCTGAAGAACCGGAGCACCGACCTGCCCTCTCCCCAGAAGAGAGGCGTCTGCACCGCCGTGCGTACTTCCACCCCCAAGAAGCCCAACTCGGCCCTTCGTAAGATCGCCCGTGTGAAGCTGACCAACGGGATGGAGGTCACCGCCTATATCCCCGGCGTGGGCCACAATCTTCAGGAGCACAGTGTGGTGATGATCCGCGGCGGCCGTGTGAAGGACCTGCCCGGCGTGCGCTACCACATCATCCGCGGCACTCTGGACACCCAGGGCGTCTCCGGCCGTATGCAGGCCCGCTCCAAGTACGGCGCCAAGCGGCCCAAGGCGGGCAAAAAGTAATTTTTTGTCTGACAAAAAATGATTTTTGCAGGGAGCGATGTCTCTCACGGCCCCGTCCCCAGAGATGGGGACAAACCCAAATTTGCATTGTGCGTTTGCGCAAGGCAAAAGCCTTGCCGAGCGTTTAACCATATATGTATCTGCGTCCCTGCGGCGCGGATTGCGGTGTGGGGAGGCCTCGGACAGGCATTACACGCCATGTTGAACATGACGAGTACCTATGATTTCTAATTATTTAAGAAGGAGGGAAGCAAAGTGCCCAGAAGAGGAAATGTACCCAAGCGGGAAATTTTACCCGATCCGCTTTACAACTCCGTCCTGGTTACCAAGCTTGTCAACAGCATCATGCTGGACGGCAAAAAGGGCGTGGCTCAGAAGGTTGTCTATGGCGCCTTTGAGATCATCAAGGACAAGACCGACAAGGAACCCATGGAGGTCTACACCCAGGCCCTTGAGAATATCATGCCTTCCCTGGAGGTCAAGGCCCGCCGTGTGGGCGGCGCCACCTATCAGGTGCCCATTGAGGTCCGGCCTGAGCGCCGGCAGACCCTGGGTCTGCGCTGGCTGACCACCTACGCCCGCAACCGGGGCGAGAAGACCATGAAGGAGCGGCTGGCCGGCGAGATCATGGACGCCGCCAACAACACCGGCTCCGCTGTGAAGAAGCGCGAGGACACCCACAAGATGGCCGAGTCCAACAAGGCGTTTGCTCACTACCGCTGGTGATAAAGGAGATTCCGTATGCCTAGAAAAGTTTCTCTGGAGAATACCCGGAATATCGGCATCATGGCCCATATTGACGCGGGCAAGACGACCACCACCGAGCGTATTCTTTACTACACCGGCGTCAACTACAAGATCGGCGAGACCCACGAGGGTACCGCTACCATGGACTGGATGGCCCAGGAGCAGGAGCGGGGCATTACCATCACTTCCGCCGCCACCACCTGCTACTGGACGGGCACCAAGACCCAGTTCCCCCAGACCCGGATCAACATCATCGACACCCCGGGCCATGTGGACTTCACCGTGGAGGTGGAACGCTCCCTGCGCGTGCTGGACGGCTCTGTCACCGTCATGTGCGCCAAGGGCGGCGTGGAACCCCAGTCCGAGACCGTCTGGCGTCAGGCCGACCACTACAAGGTCCCCCGGATGATCTATGTCAACAAGATGGACATTATGGGCGCCGACTTCTACCATGTGCTGGACATGATCCACGACCGGCTTAAGTGCAACGCCGTGTCCATCCAGCTGCCCATCGGCGCGGAGGAGACCTTTAAAGGTATCATCGACCTGGTGGAGATGAAGGCCGACATCTACTACGACGACCTGGGCAAGGACATGCGGGTGGAGGAGATCCCCGCCGACATGATGGACAAGGCTCAGGAGTACCGCACCAAGCTGCTGGACGCCGTGTCCGACATTGACGAGGAGATCATGATGCTGGTGCTGGACGAGCAGCCCGTGCCCGAGGACATGATCCGCAAGGCCCTGCGCCAGGGCACCATTGATAACCTGATTGTCCCCGTGGTGTGTGGCACGTCCTACAAGAACAAGGGTGTTCAGAAGCTGCTGGACGCCAT